>CATKFT010000244.1 GCA_949747745.1 uncultured Clostridia bacterium | reverse complement strand
TCTAGAGTTTGCAAATACTCTATTTAAGCCATATTGCTCTGCATTTTTTATTATTTCATACATTGATATTCCTGTTTGTTCTGATATTTTTTGTATATTTTCTATGCTTGTTTTTCCTATTCCTCTTTTAGGCTCATTTATTATTCTTATTAGGCTTAAGTTGTCGCTTGTATTATATATTAGCCTTAAATATGCTATTATGTCTTTTATTTCTTTTCTTTCATAGAATTTTAATCCTCCTATAATTCTATATGGTATGTCTTCTCTTACTAATATTTCTTCTATTGCACGTGATTGTGTGTTCATTCTATATAGTATTGCAAAATCTGAATACTTGTAGTATTCTTCTTTTTTTAAATGATTTATTTGTTCTACTATGAAACGTCCTTCATCATATTCGTCTTCTGCTGTATGTACTTGTGGTAAATTTCCTTTTTCGTTATCTGTCCATAATTTTTTTTCATATTTTGTTTCATTATTTTTTATTACTGCATTTGCTGCATCTAATATACTTTTTGTACATCTGTAGTTTTGTTCTAGTTTTATTATTTTTGTTCCTGGAAAATCTTTTTCAAAGTTTAAGATGTTTTGTATGTCTGCACCTCTAAATGAGTATATTCCTTGGTCATTATCTCCTACTACTGTTATGTTTCCATATCTTCCTGCAAGTAACGATATTAGCATAAATTGTGCTTTATTTGTATCTTGGTATTCATCTACTAATATGTATTTAAATTTTTCAGAATAATGTTCTAATATGTCTGGATTTTCAGTTAATATTTTTATTGTAAAGTTTATTATATCATCGAAATCTATTGCATTGTTTTCTTTTAGTCTTTTTTGGTATAGTGTATATATATTTGCAATTTTTTCTTTTCTAAAATCTCCTTGTGCTTTTGCAAGATATGTTTCTGGTTCTTGCATTTCATTTTTTGCATTGCTTATTTCAAATTGTACTGATCTATCTGTAAACATTTTGTCGTCTATGTTTAAATCTTTTAAACAGTTTTTTATTATTCCTCTTTGGTCGCTTGTATCAAATATTACAAATGATGTTTCATAACCTATTCTATCTATATATCTTCTAAGTATTCGTACACATATCCCATGAAATGTTCCTATCCACATATCTTTTGCTGTAGATTCTCCTACTAATTTTTCCACTCTTTCTTTCATTTCTTTTGCTGCTTTGTTAGTAAATGTTATTGCTAGTATATTCCAAGGTTTTATGTTTTTTTCTTGTATTAAATATGCTATTTTATGTGTTAATACTTTTGTTTTTCCACTCCCAGCCCCTGCTATTACTAAGCTTGGCCCTTCATAATTTACAACTGCTTCATATTGTTTATCATTTAATCCTTCTAATATTTCTTGCATGTTTTTCTCCTTTTATTTTACGAATTTATGTTTGTATTCTAATACAAAAGATAGAAAAAGTCAATAGTATCTTTTTTGTTCACATCAACTATAACACTACAATATTTGTTGTTTTTTCATAAAAAGCATATGTTTTTACCAATTTCATTTTATTTTTTGTATTAGTTTTTCTAAAACTGTATCTATCTCTCCTGCACAAAATCTATATATTTCTATATCATATCCCCATGGGTCTTTGATGTCTATATCTTCTTTTGGTTCATTTTGTACATATTCTTTCATTGTATATACTTTTTCTTTTACCTTTGGATACATTTGTAGTATACTAGCTTTATGTGATGAAGTTGCACATAGTATTAAATCCATTTCTTCTATATTAGAATTACTAATATTAGTTGCTTTGTGATTTTTCATATCTACATCATAGTCTTTCATTACAGCTTCTGCATTATATGTTGCTACATCTCCATCACTCGCAAATACACCGGCATGAGTATATTTCTATATTCTTTAAGTTATTATCTTTTATTTTCTTTTCCATTAATTTATGTGCCATTGCACTTCTACATATATTTCCCGTACATATAAACATTATTTTCATATTTTTTCTTCCTTTTTATTTTTTATATATTATAACATATTTTTATATAGTAGTTGCAAGAATTCCTAAAATAAATCCTAGTATATTTCCAATGCTTGGCATTCTTCCTTTGTATAATTTATTTGATTCTGGTAATAGCTCACCTGACACTATATATAACATTGCACCTGCTGCGAAGCTTAAGCATATTGCTATTACTTCACTTGATATTGTTCCTATTAACGCTCCAAAAAACGCTCCTATCCCTGTTGTTATTCCTGATAGTACAACATAAAATATTACTTTTGATATTTTCATTCCACCATTTTTCATTGGCACTGACATTGATATTCCTTCTGGTATATCATGTAATAATATTGCTAGTGCTAACGAATATCCAAGTTTTAATGATGCTCCAAATCCTGCTCCGTATACTTAATCCTTCTGGAAAATTATGTAGTGCTAAACCTATGCTTACTATTATTCCTGTTTTTAATAGTGTATTTTCTTTTTTAGTATCACTTATTTTTGTATTAAATTTTTTTTGAACTAATATATCACATATTATCATACATACAACACCAAATAATATTCCTAATATTATTAATGGTATACTAGATATTTCTAATGCTTCTGGTACTAAGTCAAAGCACACTATTGATACCATAAGTCCGTGATGCCATAGATAATATAAAACTTAAAAATTTATTGCTTGTGTTTTTAAATGCTACTCCTATTATTCCTCCAAGTGTTGTTCCAAATGTACCAAAAAATAATCCTATTAATGTTGTTTTTAGTAAATATTCCAAAATAAAGCTCTCCTTAACAAATTTGTTTTTTATTATTTTATGGATTTTTAATTTTTTTATTCCTTTTATAATTACTTGTTTTTGTATAATAAAAAATAGCATTATTATCAAATAAAATGAGCTTATCAAGTAAAGTGAAATATTTAGTGATGTAATAAAAATATGGG
>CATKFT010000243.1 GCA_949747745.1 uncultured Clostridia bacterium | reverse complement strand
AGTGCTATTAATGTTATTCCACTTTCTTTAAATTTTTTCATATTTCTTTAGTTCCTCCCTTTTTTACTTTTCTTTTAAGTATCTACAATTTCTCCTTTTTTTATTCTATATACTTATTGTTTACATTTTATACTTTTAACAAGAGCTATGTCAATATATATTACATAATTATTTCATCTTCCATTTACAGTTTATCGTGAATAAGTATATTTACATTAAATAGCTTATCTAGCATTCTTAATTCATCTTGTATTATTTTTCTTCCTAATTTCATCATTTCTTTAAAAGTATTTTCCTCTAAACTCTTGAAATCAATCTTTTCATTTGATAACATATTCATAAACAAAAGCACTAAGTATATACTTATTTCTAGTCAAAACAAATTATATATTTAGTGCTTTTGTTTTTCTATATTTTTCTCAAAATTTTCTTTCTATTTTTCCACAAATTATTTAACTCATATAACTATAAGTTGATTTTTAACTTTTTATAAATTATTTTCCTATAACTTTAATTCGTTCCCTGAATTTTATATTCCAATAAATTAGGTTGCTTCAAATTAGTATCAATAACTGTATTAAATTCATATTTATATTCATTACAACTTGATTAAAAATTCTTTCCATATTTTTTTGGATTATTATTCATAACAGTTCCATTTTATCTTTTGCTACTATAAGTATACCATATTTGTTATATCTTTTCTAATTCTATTATTTCTTCAATTCCAAATGTATTTACTTTTAAATACATTTTATTAGTAATTATACTTTTATTTATTGGAAATTGACATATTATTCTATCTTTCTTTGTTAAATCAAAATTTATTAAATCTGAAGTATATTCTTTTCCATTTTCATCAATAATACTAACTTTATTCATAGCCTCACTATTAAAGTTTTGTATAATTGCTGTAAATATTGTACTTGTATTAGATACTATCATTCTTTCTAACTTTATTTTGCTTGTTGTCTCTTTTAGTTTATATTTAAAGACTTGCTCTGAATAAAATTTTTCTGGTATATTTAATTCTATATTCCATTCACTATTTGATAATGATTTATAGTTTCCTTTTGTGTCTTTATATCCAACACCAACTACTTTAATATATAATTTTTTTGCTTTTGGAAAATAATCTTTTGCTGACATTAGTGTACTTATAATAATATTACTATCATTTTTTGTAATATACATGTTCTGTCCCATTATAAAATGAGGTTCAATATCATTATTTTTTAATTTCACATCACTATTTTTTATAAATTCTTTTATCAGATTAGTATTAGTTCCTTTTTCAACATGGTATACTTCATTGTTTTCATTATAAATTATATATGCATACTCTAAATTTTCCTGTTCTAATTTTATTTTATCACTTAGTTTAAAATCAAATACTATATTTATATCATTATACGACATACAAAATGAATTAATCTTTAATCCTATTTCATCTGAATATATGTATTCCATGTTTAAATTTTCTACATATCCATCTGTAATTGCATTTGATATGCTGTTAACTATATATACAGGATTTCTATTAGTAAACTTTTGAATTATTTTATTAGCTTGTACTCCTCCTATAACTATAACTCCTAATAGTAACATTATTACTGCAATTCTTTTAATTCTTACATTTTTTCTATTTTTTTTCATAGTATACTCCTTTCTAAATTCGGATATAGCAATGTTGAGTTTAATATCATTTAAAAAACTTTTTTCTATATCTTCTTTATTGTTCATAACAATATCCTCCTTCTATTAAGATTTTTTTTATTTTTTTTCTTACTCTATATAATTTTGTTTTTGTATTTACTT
>CATKFT010000242.1 GCA_949747745.1 uncultured Clostridia bacterium | reverse complement strand
TGTATATATTATATAGTAATAATTAATAAAATAAAGGGGTGTCTTATGCAAAAATCAAATGAAGAATATAGCCTAGATTTAGATATGAAACATTACAAAATAAATATAAAATGGATATTTCCAATATTTATCTTAGTAGTTATACTTTCTTACATTGGAATATTATATGTTAAATATTTAACATATAAAAATGTATATAATAACATTACAGAACTTAGCGAACAAACTGCCACACAATTAGATCTTATCATAGAAGAACAAAAGAAATTTGTTGAAATAATGGTCGATTCTATTGATAGTGGATATTTTAATACTCCTTTACAAATTTTTGACAGATTTAAAAATGATTTGGTCGATTATCACTTTACTAGACTTGTTATCCTAGATAAAAATGGAAATGGTTCTACAAGTGATGGTCATATTGTTAAAAATTACACTAATATAGAAGAATTCTTTAAACAAGATAGTGTTTACTTATCGGAAAATAGACCAAGTACTGTATCTAATAATCAGGTTAATATCTATTCTAAAACTTTTTATTTAAATGATGAAAAAATGGTATTATTTGCAACTATTAATACTGAAAATTATAAAGAAATTCTATTAAGAAGATTATTTAATGGTGAGGGTGGTACTTACTTAATTAATAATAATGGTGTTGTATTAATTGATTCATTTGGCTTAATAACTGAAAATAATGTTAATTTATATGATTATTTAAAAAGCACTTATAGTTTAAACAAAGAAGATGATATTTATAAAGTTAACCAAATGGCTTCAAATATAAAAAATAATCAAGTTGGTACTTTTGATATAAAACTTCATAAAAATACATATTTTATCCACTATGAAAAGCTTAATGTAAATGATTGGTATGTTGTAAGTTTTGCTCCAGATGAGTCAATTGCAAAAGAACTTACTCAGTTTTTAACAATCTCATTTTGTGTTTGCATATTTATAACTTTTATTATTGTTAGTATTTGTATTTATATAGATTTTTCTAACCAACAAAAAAGCCGTAAACTTTATAAGGTTGCCTACATGGACCCTATAACATTACTTGGTAATGAATTTTATTTTAAAGAAAAAGGTTCTATTTATTTGCAAGATTCACCTAAAAGCAAATACATTATTTCATTAGATATTAATAAATTTAAAGCATTAAATAAAATTTATGGTTATGAATATTGCAATAATATTTTAAAAGTACTCGGCGAGAAATTATCTAATATATTACCTAATGATAATATAACTTGTAGGATGTCTAGCGATATTTTCGCATCAATATTTGAATATGAACATAATATAAAAAATTTATTAAATAAACTACTTCATGAACTTTCATCTATTAATGTAAACAATACAAACATACATATAAATTTATCTATTGGTGTTTACAAAACAGACCTAAAAGATACTGACATAAATAAAATTTTAGATAAAGCATATCTTGCTCGTGCTAAAATAAAAGGATTATATCATATTAATTATTATATATTTGATGAAATACTTGAAAATCAATTACTTGAAGAACAGCAAATTGAATTTTGTATGGAAGAGGCTCTAAAAAATAAGGAATTTAAAATAATATATCAGCCAAAGACTTCTACAAATAGTGAAAAAGTAATAGGTGCAGAAGCTTTAGTAAGATGGTATAAAAAAGATGGTTCTATTATACCTCCTAATAAATTTATTCCTTTATTTGAAAAAAATAAATTTATTATAAAACTTGATTTATATATTTTTGAACAAGTTTGTAGAGATATTACTACTTGGAAAGAAAAATATAACTTTACTCCAATTATTTCTATAAATGTTTCAAAAGAACATTTTATATATGAAAATTTTATTATACAATATACAAAAATATGTAATAAATATGATATAGATAAAAGTTTAATAGATTTAGAAATTACAGAAAGTGCAACAATAGATGAAAAAATAGATATATTTAAAATTTTAAATAATATTAGGAATGCAGGATTTATGATTTCAATTGATGATTTTGGTACAGGATACTCTTCCCTTAGTATGTTACAAGATATACCAATAGATGTTATAAAAATAGATAAAATATTTATTGATAAAGCAAATCTTCAAAGTGATAACAATGTTATTAATTATATAATGTTCATTGCAAAGCATCTTGGAGTAAAAACAATTGTTGAAGGTGTTGAAACAAAAGAGCAAGTAGATTTTATAAGAAAATTACAATGTGATGTTATTCAAGGTTTCTACTATTCAAAACCTTTATCAAAAGAAGATTTTGAAAACTATTTTAATGAACATAAATAATTTAGGAACGCTAAACTTCAGCGTTCCTTTTTTTGGTTACATCCATATGTAATCCAACTCATCCCATGAATTGAATATGGCACAGTTTTGCCACTGTTGGACATAACCCCTATATTCGTTCTGCATAATATATTATACATTTTTTCCCATTTTTTGTCAAATTTCAACTAAAATTTTACACTAACACACTAACTACACTAACCACTAACTACACTAGCACACGAACACTTCAATGTAACTAAATATTTATGTTCCTGTTATCATATCTTTTCCATCTCTTTATATATAGTAGGCTTATATAATTCCTACTAATTTTTTATAGAGGAATTTTTTGACTACTAAAATTCTGTACTAACTAAACTAACTAATAAGATTAACTCTATCTATTCGAAATCTTCTAACATACTGTTTAATTCTTCTTTACCATAAACATTTATACCATTTTCAATTTTAAGCTTATCATTTTGTGTTAAATATTCTACTGAAATTCCTGTTAATTCTTCTAAAACTTCTGCTCCATCTTCTTCTAATTTGTATATTGCAATCGTATTATCTTTTAATCTTAATACATAATGTTCCCCACAAAGCCCCATTTCTTCTTTTAGTAATACACATGAGTTTTTAGTAAAACTTTCTATCTCCCACTCACTATATCTTTCTTCTATTTCTTCTTTAGTCAAATTCACTAAATCTTCTGGTATCTGCTTATATTCTTTCAAAGTATGTCCACATTCTTTATATTTTCTTTTTAGTGTAAAAGTTGCTTTTGGAGATATTTTTTCTTCACTTGTATTAGTCTTTATTGTTATATCATTTTTTATACTATAATCTATTTGATTTGCTACTATTTTATTTGTACTCAAATTATTTTCTATTTTCTTATCATTGTTTGTCTTATTGGTAGAATTATACATATATATTCCTACCAGTATTGCAATAATAAAAATAGCAACAAAAGCCATAAAAATACCTATTTTTTTCATATACTATCCTCTTTTCTATATTTTCTCTTTAACAAATTTCCTATTTAATTATAATTAACTTTTAATTCTTGTTTTATATAGTATTTTCAAAAATAGGCATTTTTATACAATATTAATTTACTTTTATATAAGCAATAACAGCATTTTTTATTAATTCATTTATAGAAATATTTTTTCAATTATTTCATTTTTGATTTATTAATTCTATTTTTATTTCTGCTTTACTAATTTTTCTACTTTTATTTCTACTTTATTAACCTTTCTACTTTTATTTCTGCTCTATTAATCTTTCTACTTTTATTTCTACTCTATTAATCTTTCTACTTTTATTTTTCCTTTACTTGTTACAGTTATTGTTATTTCCCCCGTTTCATCTGTTCTATATATCTTTGCACCAATATTTTTCAATCTTTCTATTACTTTGTTATTTGGATGTCCAAATAGATTATTTTTTCCGACTCCTATTAATGCTATTTTAGGTCTTATTTCATCTATTATGCTCTCTTTCGAAGATGTTTTTGAACCATGGTGTGCAACTTTTAACACTGTTACTTTTAATTTATTAGTATATTTATATTTGTCTAATAAATCTTCTTCTGCTTTTTCTTCTATATCTCCTGTAAATAACATACTAAAATTCTTATATTCTAATCTAGCTACAACAGAATTATTGTTTAAATCTGAAAATACTAATTCCTCTTTCGGATATAATATTTCTAAATGTACATCTTTTTCTAACATCAAATTATCTCCTGCTTTTATTAAGCAAACTTTTATTCTTTTTGTTTTAACAACTTCCATTACTTTTTTATATTCACTAGATTTCTCAATCTGTTGCGAAATTAGGACTTTTTCTACTTTTATATTTTCTAATACTGCAATTAATCCATTTGCATGGTCAGCATCAAAATGTGATATTATCATATAATCAATTTTTTGTACTTTCCTATCTAATAAATATGGAAGTAATGTATTTTTCCCTACATCGTATCCATTAAGATTACCTCCTCCATCTATTAAAATTGTTTTATTATTTGGGGTTATTATTAAAGATGAATCTCCTTGTCCTACATCTATAAAATGAATTCTTAAATCTTTTGGAAAAAAACTTAATATTTTGACTATAATTAATAAAAGTACCAATCCCATTAAAATTCTTTTTTTCTTGAAAAAAAAGAATTTTCCCATTTTTACTTTTGTTAATATTTCTTTTTCCACTTTTCTTTTTCTTTCTTTTTTTCCTAATTCATATAGATATGTAAAAATTATAACTATAATATAATAAAGTACTATTATCCATTTGTCTAGTGTAATTATTGCTATTTTTGATATTGGAATATTTGCAAATATATTTGCTATTCCATTTAACATATTTAGTAAAAGATCTAAAATTATAAATAAAAATTTAAATGGAAATATTATTGATATAAATCCTAAAATGATTATAATTCCAATTATAAAGCTAA
This sequence comes from uncultured Clostridia bacterium, assembly GCA_949747745.1. The sequence continues at coordinate 157 of CATKFT010000242.1, read as the reverse complement.
CTAATATATTAGATAATAAAAATGTAATTGATAACTTATTAAAAAATAGAATACTTAATGGTAATATTAAAATTTGAGCAGATATAGATACACTTATAATTTCTTCTATTTTAATAAAAATTTTACTTTTATTACTTGTTTTGTTTTTAGTAATTCT
>CATKFT010000241.1 GCA_949747745.1 uncultured Clostridia bacterium | reverse complement strand
TTTTTATTATCAATTTTTCCTGCTATTGCCATTCCATTTGCTGCAGATAGTCCTTGTCCTAAAGATCCTGTTGTCATATCTACCCCAGGTATTTTTTTCATATCAGGATGTCCTTGTAATCTACTTTCTATATCTCTTAATGTTTTTAATTCCTGTACATCGAAAAATCCTCTATTTGCTAAACATGAATATAATGCAGGTGCACAATGCCCTTTTGATAAAAGTGAATTATTAACATTTAGAGGAATAGATAGCATATTACAAGGACATCCTGATATGAAACATATTCCAGGAGTAGATATGAGTACAGGTTCACTTCGGACAAGGATTATCTTGTGCAAATGGTATGGCAATAGCATCTAAATTAAATAGTGATGGCTTTAGGGTTTATTGCTTATTAGGTGATGGAGAAATTGAAGAAGGTCAAATTTGGGAAGCAGCGATGAGTGCAGCTCATTATAAATTAGACAATTTATGTGTAATTGTAGATAATAATAATTTACAAATAGATGGAGAAATTACAGAAGTTATGAGCTCATATCCAATAGATAAAAAATTTGAAAGTTTTGGTTTTAATGTGATAAATGTTGATGGACACAATATAGAAGAATTGATAGAAGCATTTAGCAAAGCAAAGACAGTAAAAGGAAGACCAACAGTAGTAATTGCAAAAACCATAAAAGGAAAAGGTGTATCTTTTATGGAAAATCAGGTTAGCTGGCATGGAAAAGCACCAAATGAAGAACAATATAGAAAAGCAATTGATGAATTACTAAAATTAGAAAGAGAGGAAAATATATGAATTTAGATATAAAAATAGCAACACGTGAAAGTTATGGTAAAAAGCTTGTGGAGCTTGGGAAAAAGAATAATGATATAGTAGTATTAGATGCAGATTTAGCAGCAGCAACAAAAACTATAGATTTTAAAAAAGAGTTTCCAAACCGTTTTTTTGATATGGGAATTGCAGAACAAGATATGATGTCTACAGCAGCAGGACTTGCAACATGTGGGAAAATACCATTTGCAAGTACATTTGCAATATTTGCAGCAGGACGAAGTTATGATCAAATAAGAAATAGTATTTGCTATCCAAATCTTAATGTGAAAATATGTGCAACACATGCAGGAATCTCAGTAGGAGAAGATGGAGCAACACATCAAATGTTAGAAGACATAAGTTTAATGAGAACATTGCCAAATATGACAGTAATTAGTGTATCTGATGATATACAAACAAAATGGGCAGTAGAAGAAATTTTGAAAATAAATGGTCCTGTATATTTAAGATTAGGAAGACTTGCATCACCTGTTATATATGATGAATCTCAAAAATTTGAGATAGGAAAAGGAATACAACTTGGAAATGGAACAGATGCAACTGTTATTGCAACAGGATTAATGGTAGCAGAAGCAATTAAAGCTATGGAAGAATTAAAAAATAAAGGTATAAATATTAGGGTAGTAGATATTCATACAATAAAACCAATAGATAAAGAGTTAATAATAAAATGTGCCAAAGAAACTAAAAAAATAATAACAATAGAAGACCATAGTATAATAGGAGGACTTGGAAGCGCTGTATGTGAAGTATTATCGGAAGAGTATCCTTGTAAAGTAACAAGACTTGGTATGAAAGATACATTTGGGAAATCTGGTAAAGCTGAAAAATTATTAGAATATTTTGGATTAAATAAAGATGGAATTATAAAGGAAATCTAAAAAATGTAACTTTTGAATATAAAAAGTGTAATAAAAAAGTAATACAAATTTCATAAAAACATAAAAAACGATAAAATATTTAGAATTTTGCTAAATTTTATCGTTTTTTTTCTAAAATTAGTATTGCAATAAATTAAGTTTACTGTTATGATAAGAAAGGATATGTATAAAACCTTATATTTAAGAGGAGAAAAATATGATAGAATTTAGAAATGTTAATAAGGTGTATGGTACAGGAACTGAAGCTGTTCATAATGCTAATTTTATAATTGATAAAGGTGAATTTGCATTTTTAGTAGGGTCTTCTGGATCACGGAAAATCTACTTTAATTAAGCTTATATTAAAAGAAGAAGAGCCAACATCTGGAAACATTATTATTAATGGGAAAGATACAACATTTTTAAAACAAAATAGAGTCCCATATTTACGTAGAAGTATGGGGATAGTATTTCAAGATTTTAGGCTATTACCAGATAAAACAGTATATGAAAATGTTGCATTTGCAATGTACATAGTTAAAGCAACACCAAAACATATAAGAAGACAAGTTCCAATGGTATTATCACTTGTAGGCTTAAGTGGAAAAGCAAAAATGTACCCTAATGAATTATCACGGAGGAGAACAGCAAAGAGTTGCACTAGCACGTGCACTTGTAAATAATCCATCAATGTTAATAGCAGATGAACCTACAGGAAATTTAGATCCAGATACAGCTTGGGATATTATGACACTATTAAATGAAATAAACATGAGAGGAACAACAGTAATTGTTGCAACACATGCAAAAGACATTGTTGATAGGATGACTAAAAGAGTTATACAAATAGAAAAAGGAAATATTGTAAGAGACGATAAAAAAGGTGGTTATGATAGTGAGATATAATATTATTAGTTATTTGATAGGAGAAGGATTTAAAAATACTTTCAAAAACAAAAAATCCACAGTTTCAGCTCTTACTACAATGTGTTTATGTATGCTAGTATTTGGAATTTTCTTTATAATAAGTGAAAATATAAACAATATAATGAACACAATAGAAGATGCACAGGGTATGACAGTATTTTTTAAATCTAGTGTGGAAGAAGAGAAAGTACAAGAATATGGAACAAAAATAGCTGACTTAGAAGGAATAAATAAAGTACAACATATGTCAAAGGAAGAAAACTTAAATGAACTAAAAGAAAGTGTAAAAAACAATGCAAGTGCAATAGAAGGGTTTGAGTTTAAACTACTAGGTGAATCATATAAAATTACATTAGCGGATTTATCTAAAAATGAAGAAATACAAAACAAAATAACTCGGTATAGTAGGTGAAGACTTAGATGAGATAACAAGTAGCAATAAAGAAATATCAATACTTATGTCTATTGGAAAGGGTATAAGAATATTTACACTTGCATTATTACTTGTATTAGTTATTATCTCTTTAGTTATTATAGGAAATACAATAAAATTAACAGTACATGCAAGAAGAAGAGAAATATCTATTATGAAATATGTAGGAGCAACAAATAGTTTTATAAGGTGGCCATTTATTGTAGAAGGTATGATAATAGGAGTTGTAGCAGCACTTATTACTGTTTTAATTGTTGGACTAGCTTATAATAGTTTAATACCAAAATTATTAGAAATGCAAGTAGTAAAAACATTAGAAATAACCTTTGTTACATTTAATAATATGTTTAATATGTTAATTGTAGTATATCTTATATTAGGAATTGGAATAGGAACTACTGGAAGTATAATGTCTATGAGAAAATATTTGGATGTATAGGGAGGATATATGAAAAAGAAATTATTAGTAAGTTTAATATTAATATCATTGTGTTTTAATATAAATATGTTTTCATTTGCAGCATCTACACAAGATTTGCAAAACCAAAAGAATGATGCAGCAAATAGTAAAAAAGAATTAGAAGATCAAAAAGATAAAGTAGAAGAAGCAAAAAGTCAAGCTTTAACTAAAATTGAAGAATTAAATTCACAAATTTCTGAAAGTGAAGAAAAATTGGATGAATTAAATGCAAAAGTAAAACAACTAGAAAATTCAATTGCTATAAAAGAAAAGGAATTAAAAGAAGCAGAACAAAAACAAGAAGAGCAAGAAAGAACTTTAGAAAAAAGATTAATTGCACAATATAAAACAGGAAAAATATCATATTGGAGTATATTATTAAACCCAAGTGGATTTATAGATTTTTTTGCTAACTTACATAATATAGAAAGAATAGCTAAAATAGATGAAGAGCTAATTGAAACTATACAAATAGAAAAAGAAAACATACAAAAAGCAAAAGAAGAATTGTCTAATCAAAAAAGTGAAGCAAAATCAGCAAAAGCAGAAGCTGAAAAAGAAAACGTTAAGTTAAAAAATGCAAAAGCACAAAAAAATAGCGAAGTTTCAAAATTATCAGAAGAAGAAAAATCACTACAACAAAAAATAGATGAATACCAAGCTGAAATGGACAAAATAGAAGCAGAAATTAAAAGAATTGCAGCAGAATCATCAGGAGGAGGAAATGGAGCATCTTTTAATGGTGAATTAAAATGGCCATGTCCAAATTATACAAGAATTACATCATATTTTGGAGGAAGACAATCACCTGGAGGTGGAGTTGGTTCAAGAAATCATAAGGGAATAGACCTTGGAGCGCCACATGGAGCAAGTATACTTGCAGCAGAAACAGGAACAGTAATAACAGTATCTAATACATGTAGACATGATTATCCAAAAACAGTTTCAACAAAATGTAGTTGTGGTGGAGGATATGGAAATTATGTAATGATTAGCCATGGTGGAGGTTTAGTTACAATATATGCACACTGTTCAAATATAAACGTATCTCGTGGACAAACAGTATCAAGAGGACAAGTAATAGCAGGTGTTGGTTCAACAGGATATTCAACGGGAAATCACTTGCATTTTGGAGTTTTAGTAGGTGGTACATATAAAGATCCATTACCATATATTCAATAATATATTTTTAAGTAGTAGAAATATATTTCTACTACTTAAAAACAATTAGGACGGGGAAAAGAATAAACACGTCCTAATTTTTACATCTATTAAACGTAAGAGGAAACAAAAGACTTTAAAAAAAGTCTAATAATATTATGTGAAAATTTTATAAATTTATACTATAAATTTAAATTTTATAGTATAATAGTTAAAGATTGTTAAAATTTAGTAAAAA
>CATKFT010000240.1 GCA_949747745.1 uncultured Clostridia bacterium | reverse complement strand
TACAAAACTTTTTTCTTTTGATGTATAATATTAACATGTAAAAAATTTAATTTCAAAAGGAGTTTGAGTTTTATATGATTAATAGAGAAGATAATCCAGATTATTTAAATTCATTTTTAGATTATAGTGTAACAATACTTAACAAATCACCTAATTCTATAAAAGAATATAATTATGATCTTGCTATGTTTTTAAAATATATTAAATTACATTATAAGCTTACAAATGAAACTGATTTTACAAAAATTACTATTAAAGATATTGGTATAGATACAATAAAGAAAATTACATTAGATGATATTCACTCTTTTATATCATATCTTGCTACTGAACTTAGAAGTAAATCTGCAACAAGAGCAAGAAAAGTGTCTAGTATACGTATTTTCTTTAAGTATTTATCTACTAAAGCTAATTTAATTGAAGTAAATCCTGCTCGGAAATTTGGAAACTCCAAAACTTGAAAAACGTATGCCTAAATATCTTACATTAGATGATAGTAAAAAATTATTAGCTATTGCAGGTAATGAAGATAATAGAAATAGTGCTAGAGATTATGCTATTACTACATTGTTCTTAAATTGTGGAATGCGTCTTTCTGAGCTTGTAAATATTAATATAAAAGATATTAAATTTGATGATTGTAAAATGACTGTTATTGGTAAAGGAAATAAAGAACGTACTATATATCTAAATAATGCTTGTATGAGAGCAATTACAGAATATTTAGAAATACGTCCAAAAGAAAGTATAAAATATGATTCTAAAGATGCTCTATTTTTAAGTGAAAGACGTGAACGTATTAGTAATAGAACTGTACAATATATTGTGAAAAATGAACTTCGAAAAGCAGGTCTTGATACTAATAAATATTCTGTACATAAGCTTCGTCATACTGCAGCAACTCTTATGTATCAATATGGGAATGTGGATATACGTGCTTTGCAAGAGCTTCTTGGACATGCTAGTATTTCTACTACTGAAATATATACACATGTTGAAGACGAAAGAGTTCGTAATGCTGTTGAAAGTAACCCTTTAGCTAATTTATAGTTAAAATTTATTAGTTTAACTATAGTTTGCAAATCAATAGTGTTTATGGTTTTATGGCATATGTATTACATTATTTAAGCCAATTATACTTTTACAATTTAGATAATAGAGCTTTTTCATATTTAGATATTTTAAACATATTAATTATAAATTTAGGTCGCATTTTTAATAATACGACCTCCCTACAACCCCTATATAATGTTTTATTATAAATTAGGTAATATTAATTTTTGTCCAACAGATAAGTCATTATTACCTAATTTATTTACTTTTTTTATACTAGTAATAACATCTCGTATATCTTTATCTTCATAATATAAATTACTATTTTTTTCTTCTTTTGCAATGCTCCATAAACTATCTCCATTTGATACATAAATAGTTTTATAATTTGTATCAGTATGTGAGAAACTTCTACTACCTATAAATAAACTAATACATATGATTATTCCTAATATAATTATAATACTTTTTATGAATTTTGCTCCATTAACTATTTTCACTTTTTTTACTTTATTTACCTTTTTTAAATTATTTGCTTTTTCTATTCTCATTTTATTTCCCCCTCTTATTTTTAGTATTAGTAATATTTTTTACGAACATTTATTCTTTATGTTTTAATTATAATGGAACAAAAGTTCTTTGTCAATAGTTTTTTTTAAAAAAGTGAAAAAATGTTTGCTTATATGTTACAATTCATAGCCATTTAACTACAAAGTAGCTTTATGCAGTTGTAGTTATAAGATTTTGAAATATTTGATTCTATATTCACAATAATATAGGCTGAATTTGTTCTTTATCTAATGCAAGTTCTAGTGTTTTTATAATATATTCAGTGTCAAATACTAGTGAACGTGGCTTTGTTATTGGATTATCTTGCCTTAGTGGAACAAAAAAATAGTTATTTCTATTTAACAATGTTCCTATATTACATGCATTACCGCTTAGTGCATCATTTGTAGATACAGCTATTACTAATGCATTATTATTTCTTAAATGTGATTTTGCAGCCATTGTAACTGGAGTATCTGTTATACCATTTACAAGCTTTGCTATAGTATTTCCTGTGCATGGTGCTATTATCATAATATCGGTCATTTTTTTAGGTCCGAATTGGTTCTGCTTCTGGAATTGTATGAATAATTTTCTTACCAGTTATTTCTTCTATTTCATCTATAAAATCTTGAGCTTTACCAAATTTTGTATCTAAGTTATAGGCATTAAAAGACATTATAGGAATAACTTCTGCTCCTTGGTTAATAATTTCTTTTATTTTAGGAATTGTGCTTTTAAATGTACAAAAAGAACCAGTCATAGCAAAACCGACCTTTTTACCTTCTAATTTCAAAATATTCAAGCCTCCTCTCTTTTGTTTTCTTATAATATATTATGAAATTATGTAAATTTTGCTACCTGGTTTTAATTCTATTTTAGTATATATGAAAGAGAGCATAAAACTATGCTCTCCTATAACTTCCTTTCAAAATTGTAATTCATATTGTTAATGACACATTCTTTTACATTGTTTTTGTATCAAATTTCTATTTTGATTACTGCAATTTTGATTTCTTTGTTGTTTTCTTGTAATATCACAATTTTGATTGACACAATTATTATTTGTGCATTTTTCTGTCATAATACAACTTTCTTTCATACAATTCTCGTTATATATACAATTATTATAGCAATTAATGTTATTTCTTCTTGAATCTTCTTGCATATTTGAATTAGCTAATACTACACTAGATAATATAACTATTATAAAAACAACTCCTAATATTATTTTCTTCATCATAAACTCACCTCACTTTCTATTTTTATTTACTTTACTATAATTCATACTAAAATATGTCTAAATACATAATAAGAAAGATAAATTCTTATTGCAATTATATAATAAAATGGAAATAATTTCAATTATTATATTCTTTCTATTGTAATTAATCTCTCAAATTATTATTAAAAATTTTTCTTACTATCTAATCCCCTCATTTATTCTTTGCAATACATTATTAAGTTATGTAAATTTCACTGTATTGTTTTAATACTATTTTGCATAAATGAAAGAAAGCATAAAACCTATGCTCTCTTTCATTTAGCTCTTATAGATTTAAATTTTCTGCATACTGAACGAAGTAATCGTACAGTTCTTTGCAAGCAGGTGTTAACAGTACATCCCCTGAGTTGATTTTAGGTATTCTCCTTAACATTGCACCTAAAAAATAATCATCTCTACTTCCTGCTATATACTGTCTCCAACATTCACTGTCTGCTGATAGATAATCTGCGCCTTTTATCAAACTTTTGAATTCACAATTTGCTTCATCTTCAAACATTGCTTTACGTATCTTTTCTGATAAAAAGCTTGGTACTATATTATAGAGCTCCTGTTCAAGCATTTTTATTTCATATTCTTCAGTTGCTTTCCTAAATCCCAAAATCCTATCTTTTATGGGCGATGGTATATCAGTAGTCCATGTTTCTGCTACATCATGTAAAATTCCCATAAAAAACATTTTTGATGCCAAAATTTCGTCATTAGGATTTTTTTCCAAAGACATGAAGTATGCAAATACAGCAGTATCAAACAAATGCCCAAGTACTGAACATTCTACTGCATATGCTTGCACAGACCACCTGTTTTTATTCCTTAAACTGGCAATTTTTGTAATAATCTGAAAAATTGCATTCCTTGGGTTGAAAATTTCTAAAACCCCTGGCATTTTTTCAAATTCTTCCAATGATTTACCAATTTCTTGAATTTTAATGCTGAATTCCATATCATCAATCTTATTTCTAATTTCCATAAGCTCGATATAGGTTGAAATTTTAATAGCAGCCCTATAAATTTGTAACTCGTCTGTTCCAATTCCTTCGTACAAAAACTCTGCAAAATCCTTACTTGTATTTTCTACAATAATTTCTTTTGTAACACGATAAAATTCGTTTTTAGAGATATGTCCTATTTCACAAATTTCATTAATGATGTGTTCTGGAGTATCAAAATATACATAAGCTTTTTGCCAAGCACGATACAAAGCAATTTTGGGAAAACGTTCCCAATGTATTGTTTGTCCGTTTTCTTCTGCATAAATAGCAAGTATATATGCTACGATGCAGTTTAAACTTTGCTTTGCAATCTCATTATATTTGTCCTCACTTACAAAAGAAGTCCATCTCCGTAAATTACAAAGACGTAAGAACAATGCATTTGTTGCTTTTAGAACCTTTAAATCTAATACCATAAAACATCCTCCTTTAAAGTCTTGTCTCTTGCAAAAGTATAATGCCTCGCAAGGAAGTCCAAATTATGTTTACATATGTATTATAACATAAAATTATTTTAATTGTAAATATGCATAGAAAATTTTGATACTTTTGGATTTTAAGTTACAATATCTAAATATCTATTTAAAAAATACAGAGTTATTTTATAGAATAACCCTATAAAAAATATTTAAAACAGTATACTTTTTAGTAAAATCATGTTAAAATATATATAAATTTGTAAATTTTAGGAGGATATTATGGTTAATACAAATGAAACTATTTTAATATTAGATTTTTTTGGTCAATATAATCAATTAATTGCAAGGCGTGTAAGAGAGTGTAATGTATACTCTGAAATTGTACCTTATAACATTTCAATAGAAAAAATTAGAGAAAAAAATCCAAAAGGAATTATTTTTACAGGCGGTCCATCTAGTGTCTATGTAGAAGATGCAAAAATGTGTGACCCTGAAATTTTTAATATGGGTATTCCTATTTTAGGAATTTGCTATGGTATGCAAGTTATGACTCATGTTTTTGGTGGTACTGTTACAAGAGCTGATAAACGTGAATATGGTGTTTTACCTGTTAATATTGACAATTCCTCTTTACTATTTGACGGATTTAGTAATGTAAATGATTGCTTAATGAGTCATACTGATTTTGTATCTTGTGTTCCTGATGGATTTAAAGTCATAGGAAACACTGCTACTTGCCCTACTGCTGCTATGGAAAATAGAGAAAAGAAACTTTATGGTATTCAATTTCATCCTGAAGTTAATAATACTGTAAATGGTACAAATATTATTAAAAACTTTTTATTTAATATTTGTGGATGCTTAGGAGATTGGAAAATGTCTTCTTTTGCAGAAGAAACTATTAAAACTTTGAAAGAAAAAATTGGAGATAAAAAAGCATTATGCGCCTTATCTGGTGGAGTAGATTCTTCTGTTGCAGCTGTTCTTATTCATAAGGCAATTGGGAAAAATTTGACTTGCATCTTTGTTGACCATGGTCTTCTTCGCAAAAATGAAGGAGATGAAGTTGAAGAAATTTTTAGAAATCAATTTGATATAAATCTAGTTCGTGTTAATGCAAAAGACCGCTTCTTAGAAAAACTTGCAGGAGTTACAGAGCCAGAAACAAAAAGAAAAATTATAGGTGAAGAATTTATTCGTGTATTTGAAGAAGAAGCAAAGAAAATTGGAACAGTTGATTATCTAGTACAAGGAACAATTTATCCTGATGTTATAGAAAGTGGTTTAGGAAAAGGAACAACAATAAAAAGCCATCACAATGTTGGAGGTCTTCCTGAATATGTTGATTTTAAAGAAATTGTTGAACCTTTAAGAGATTTGTTTAAAGATGAAGTTCGTAAAACTGGATTAGAGCTAGGAATTCCAGAAAACTTAGTATATCGTCAACCTTTTCCAGGACCTGGTCTTGCAATAAGAGTAATTGGAGATATTACTGATGATAAATTAACAATTTTAAAAGATGCTGATGCTATTTTTAGAGAAGAAATTAAACTTGCTGGACTTGATAAAGAAATAAACCAATATTTTGCTGTTTTAACTAATTTGAAAAGTGTTGGTGTTATGGGTGACGATAGAACATATGATTATACAATAGCACTTCGCGCTGTAACAACATCCGATTTTATGACTGCTGTATGGAGTAAAATTCCTTATGAAATATTAGAAAAAGTTTCATCAAGAATTGTAAATGAAGTTTCACATGTTAATCGTGTTGTATATGATATAACAGGAAAACCACCTGCTACTATTGAGTGGGAATAAAAAAAATACTTGGGATATCTATCCCAAGTATTTTTTTAACTAATTTTTGAGTATACATCTTTATAGTTTTGAGAGATATTTTGTTTTGATATAACAAGCAATCCTATTGAGGGTAACTTGCGCAGGTTGAATTTTGCATTGCTTCTGTATCCACTGTTCTACATCAGCTACATTAATATTACCTTTCTTCAATGCTACTAAGCATTTTTTTGCAAGATACTTTTCAACTATACGCTGCTCTTCCCTTTCTTTTTTTACTTGTTCAATAAGCTGTTCCTTATACTCTTTTAGCTTTTCCATGATGTAACTCCTTCCATGTGGTATGTTCAAATAAAAAATATCTTGAACTTATTTACAATAGTGACATTTAAATTATAACACTATTTATGTAAAATATCAAATTTTGACTCTAAATTCTGTATTTAATATATGATACACTCATCTTGAAAGTTTGTAAATGAATATTTCATTAAAAAAATAGTAAGCCTATACTACTTACTATCTTTAATTATCTTATAGCTTCTTTAAATTCTGACATACTAATTCCTTTTGACATACGTACTCGTGGTAGTGTATATTTATTAGATCCCTTATATACCCTTCCTCCTTGAGTAGTAAAAGCTAAATTATATCCTGCATCTTTTAATACTTTTATAGCATTATCATTATAATGTCCAAATGGATAGCAAAATATTGTACATTTGCCTATAATATCTTTTGATTTTTTAACATCTTCTAAAGCATCTTTATAACTTAAATTAACAAACCTTCCCTTACCATTACTACCTGATCTATGCATATCATGTGAATGAGATTGAAAGTCTAAGTGATCTGATATATATGATTTTGGTAACCAATCTCCATTCCAACTTGTTACAACAAAAGATGTTGCTTTTATATTATATTTTTCTATAATTGGTATAGCATATTTTATAAATGATGCATCACCATCATCTATTGTTATTACTACACTTTTAGCAGGCAAATTTTTCTTTCCATCTATATAATCTTCTACTTCTTCCCAACTTGGAAAATAATAATTATTTTCTGATAAATATTTCATTTGTTCTTCAAATGCAGATACTTCCATCCAATTATTATCAGGACCTTTTTCACCTTTTTTGGCATCATAGAAAAAATGATACATAAGTACTGGTAATCCATTTTTCCTAACTTCTGTACCTGTTATAGGTTTTGAATCTATAGTAACTGTAACTTGCTTTTTTATTACTGTTACTGTTCTTGAAATTTTAGCTACATTTCTAGAAGAGTCTTCTACTGTATAAAAGATAGTGTACTTACCTTCTTTATTAGTATCAACTTTACCTGTAATTTCAACCTTACTTGTAATATCTCCATCATAATTATCTTGTGCTATACAGCCTTCATCTTTATATGTATCCCCTACACTAATAGTTACTTCTGGTTTTCCTTTTAAAGTTATTTTTGGAGGAATATCATCTTCTACATAAACATTTCTTTCTATTGTTACAGGTTTTCTATTTTTGGAATTATATATAGTATACTTTACAGAATATTTCCCTATTTTAGATGTATTTACATTTCCATCAATTATAACATTTTTACTAACATCATCTTTATTTAAAAATGCTTGTACTCCATGTTCTTCATATGTATCATTTAACTTTAATTTTATATTTTCATCTCCAATAAGAGATATGGTTGGAACAGTATTATTTTGAATATACAATATTGAAATAATACCAATCGCCACTGCAATCAATATTATAGCAATAATTGCACAAATAATAATTGTTCTTTTATTCAATTTCATCACCCTTTAATACTATTTTAATATAAATAAAATATTCATAATATAATAATATCGTATTCGACAAAATCTGTCAAACATAAATTTTTCCATTCTATAAAAAATATTACTATAAGCTGTTTTGCATATACAATCAATGTTTACACCTTTATATAAAAGCAGAATAAATTCCGCTAATAAAATAAAAAAAGCGAAGTTAATCCTCGCTCTTTTTATTAATCTTTATCTATTACTTATAATTTTTATCAACTTCTTTTAGCATAACATCATGTGCACTTCCTTCTGCTATACTTACTTCAGACACAAGTGTTAGTCTTGCTTTTTCATGTAATTCAGGAATTGATGTTGCTCCACAATTACACATAGTTGATTTTATTTTTGCAACTGTTACTGCTAAATTATCTTTTAGTGAACCTGCATATGGAATATACGAATCTACACCTTCTTCAAAAGATAACTTATTTTTGTCTCCTCCTAGGTCATATCTTTGCCAATTTCTTGCACGATTTGAACCTTCTCCCCAATATTCTTTTACATAGCTATTTCCTACCTTTAATACTCTTGTTGGGCTTTCATCGAATCTTGCAAAATATCTTCCCATCATTACAAAGTCTGCTCCTAGTGAAAGGGCTATTGTAATGTGATGGTCATGTACTATTCCTCCATCTGAACAAATTGGAATATACACACCTGTTTCTTCAAAATACTCATCACGTGCAGCCACTACATC
>CATKFT010000239.1 GCA_949747745.1 uncultured Clostridia bacterium | reverse complement strand
TAAAAATCTGGATTTGTTATTGGATCTTTTATTGGTGCTCCTGTACTACTTCCACTTGAACTACCATTTCCATCGTCAGGATCAAGTGGTACTGCTATATCCCCAAGATCTGTTGCTCCATCTCCACTATTTGAATTTCCTCCATTACTTGAATTTCCCCCATTCGTAGGAAAATGTGAAGTTCCTGAATTTCCTGGTTTATTTGGTATATTTGGATTATTTGGTTTTATACCTATTCCATGCTCATCCTCTCCATTGTCAGGATCAAGTGGTACTGCTATGTCTTCAAGATCTGTTATTCCATAAACATTGTTTGGCTTACTAAAACACAATAGTGTTATTAATATTAATATAATTACTTTTAATAAGTTTATATATTTTTTCATTTCAAAATACTTTCCTTTCTTAATATTAAAGTATAATCACATGTATATGTGAAAAAATACTTTTTATCTCTATTCATATTTTATATATACTTATTTCATTATATCTTATTTTCCTTTATTTTTCAATATTTGACATTTCTTTTTATTTAAATATTTAAAATAACATATTTTTGTAATATTTATGTAAAAAAACAGCAACTAACTATCCTGATTTTTTTCAGGATTCTATTAATTGCCGTTTTATTATATTTTTTCTGATATTATCATTAGTTTTTATTTATATCTTATGTTTATTTTTCATTTACCTATTTTATCTTTTGTTGCTTTTTGCTTTTTTGTTATAATATTCTGCTATTAATTCGTCTAATTCTACACTTAATTTGTATATTTTACTATATTCTTCTCCTTGCTCTATGCTTTTGTTTAATTCATCTCTTTTTTTACATATTTCATCATTTAGCATACGCACTATCTCCTTTTTTTAGATGTTTTTTTCTTTTGTATATTTTAAAAATACCATATTTTTACATTATCGTCAATAATAAAACAGCATTTTTATAAGGAATCGTGCGACTTTGTTTGTCATTTGTACTATTTTTTTTATGTATTTTGGTTTTTTATATGTTTTTTTGACAGCATTTTTTATAAATTTACAAAATAAAACAAACCCCAAACTCTTGGAATTTGTTTTATCTTACTTAAAAACGGTCTTTTATTGACTTATACACACATATTATAGCAGATACTATTATCCATATTGCTATTAATCTACTAAAATCCCATACTATGTATACAAGAGTTGCTATAAGCCATATTACAATAATTCCTCCAATAATTTTTCCCATTTTTTGTCCTCCTATATTATGCATTTATTTGCTATATTTCTATTTTACCACTTTTTTCTTGATTTTGCAATTTAATTAACATAATTTTTATTGTTGCTAATATTAATAATATTAAAGATACCGCTTGCGATATTCTAATGTTTCCTAACATTAAACTGTCTGTTCTTAGTCCTTCTATAATGAATCTTACTGCTGAATATGTTATTATATATAGATATGTTATTTCTCCTTTGTATTTTCTTTTTTTTGATATTTGATTTAATATTATAAATATTGCAAATGTGGCTATTGATTCGTATAGGAAAGTTGGATGTACATATTTTGTTATTCCATTTTTTTGTATTCCCATTTTCCATGGAAGGTTTGTTTCATATCCATATGCTTCTACATTTATAAAGTTTCCCCATCTTCCTATTGATTGTCCTAGTGCTAGAATTGGTACTATATAATCTGTTAGGTCTAATAGGTTTATTTTTCTTTTTTTACAGAATATGTAAGAGGTAATTAGTCCCCCTATTATTCCTCCATATATTGCTAGCCCTCCGTCTTTTATGTTTAGTATTTCTTGTAAGTTATTGTATGCTTTTATGTTGAATATTACATAATAGGCTCTTGCACAGATAAATGATATTGGTATTAAAATTATGCTTAGGTCTAGTATGTCTTCATATTTTATACCGAAAGTATTGTTTTTTCTTTTAAATAAGATTAATGCAAGTATTAGGCTTGATACTATTATTATGGCATACCAGTATATTGGGATGCCATATATTGTAAATGCTATTTTGTTTATTGTTAGTTCTAGGTTTAGTATTGGAAATGTGATTGTTTCCATTTTTTCTCCTTTTTTCCCTCTTTTTTTGCAGTCCGCTTCCAGGAGGTAATGTATTTAATTTTCTACATTTCGACTTCCCAACGCTCATGGGTATTCCCCCGCCTCCCGGCTGTCCAGTCTCCATTTAGAAAATTAAATACATTACCTCTTTCACGCTGGTGTAGTATTAATTTATTTTTGTAGAGTAAAATATCCTTTTATTTAATGGGCTGTTACTTAGGTATTAGTTTTTTATTGTTTTCCTTTTACAATTGATACAACCATATTGTCTTCTTTAAATACTTCTTTTAGAATTTGGTTTGTATATTCTAGAGTTACTGTTTCGTATTCTTCTAAGTAATCGAAACTGTTTATTCCTTTCATATAGTCTGCTAAGAACATTCTTGCTATGTTTGATACATCATTGTATTGTGTTATATAGTCACCATAGATTTTCTTTTTTATTCTTTCAAATTGTTCTTTGTTTAGTCCGTTTTCTTGTGCTTTTTGTATTTGTTTTGTTAATTCTTTTACTACATTTTTTGGTTCTTTTGCCATTCCTGATATTAGTATGTGTGCATAATTTTTTGAGAATTCGTAGTCTAGGTCTGGTTGTACCATTATATCGCCTTGTTCATATAGCTTTTTGTATGCTTCTGAACTTTTTCCTAATAGCATGTATAGTATTATTTCTATTGCTATGTGTTTTTTTACTTTGTTTTCTTGTTTTTCTATTTTGTCTTTGTATCCTATTACAAATATTGGGTTTGTTACATCCATTGTTTCTTCTTTTTCTTTTGCTACTATTTGTTCTTGTTCTTCTGGGTATATTCTTTTTATTTCTCCACTATTTTCTTGTTTTGTTATTCTGTTTTTTATTTCTTGTAGCAATTTTTCAGGTTCAAAGTCTCCACATACTACTATTGTCATGTTTGATAAGTTGTAAAATGTATTATATGTGTTGTATAGTATTTGTTTATCTATTTTGCTTATTGATTCTACGGTTCCTGCTATGTCTATGTTTATAGGGTTTTGTTTATACATTAGTTTCATTGCATTCATGTATACTTGCCAATTTGGATCGTCATCGTACATGTTTATTTCTTGGGCTATTATTCCCTTTTCTTTTTCTACATTTTGATCTGTAAAATATGGGTTTTGTACATAGTTCATTAGTTCATCTAATGCTTCGTAGAAATTTTTTGTTGTTTCAAATAGGTATGCTGTATGGTCATTTGTTGTATATGCATTTGCTTCTACTCCTAAACTTGATAATACATCTAAGCTGTTTGTTCCGTTTTCTTGTTCAAATAGTTTGTGTTCTAAAAAATGTGCTACTCCATCTGGTATTTTTGTTTCTTTTGTTTGTCCTGGTATTATGAAGTTATTGTCTATTGAGCCGAAGTTTGTTCCAAATATTACGTATTTTTTACTTGTATCTTTTTTGGGTATGATAATTACGGTTAAACCGTTTGAAAGCTTTTCGGTATAAGTAGCTTCTTTAACTTTTAAATTTTCTGTTTTTTGCATGTGCTTTTTATCTCCTTTTTCTTTGATTTGTTTTGCAATCTGCTTTTATAAAGTAATGTATCTGTTTTTTACTTTAATTAATTTTAGTTTGTTAAGAAATAGATTGTATGAATTTTAGTTTGGTTTGCTATGTCTATTATTTGTTCTTTTGTTATTTCGTTTATTTTATTTTCGTATTCATTTAATGGTACAAAACTTCCTGCTATTACTTGTCCAAAGTAATATGTTATTTCTGTGTCTTGTTCGTCTGGTATGAATTTTATTGCTCCTGTTATTGTTTGTTTTGCATTTTCTAGTTCTTCTTTAGTAAATTCTCCTTTTTGTATGTCTTCTAATTGTTTTTTTATTATTGTTAATGCTTTTTCATAGTTTTTTATTTCTATTCCACATCTTATGAATATTGTGTTTATTTGCCTTACATAGTTTGATCCGGCATGTGTATGCAAGACTTGCTTTTTCTCTTACATTTTGAAATAATTTTGAGTTTGCTCCTCCTCCTAATATCATGTTGTATAATAGGGATACATATTTTGAGGCTTGGTCTTTTTCTTCTATGTTTAGACCTATTACTAATTTTCCTTGTGTTACATCCATTTGTTCTTTTATTGTTTGTGGCTCTTTAATTGTTTGTATATTTTCTTGGTTTGTAATTATTTCTTTTCTTGGTAATAGTTTTTTTATGTTTTCGTTTTGTTCTATTATCTGTTTTGCTTGTATGTTGTTTATTTTTCCTGATACAAATATATCTATTTTGCAGTTTTTTAGCATTTCTTTATAATATTTATATAATTCTTTTTCAGTAATTTTTTCTAGGTCTTCTACATATCCAAATTTGTATAATCCATATGGTTCGTTTTTGTACATTTCTTCTGTACATCTTTCTAATGCATATTTTGCTTTATTGTCTTTCTTTCCTTCTATTATTTGCTTTAGGTTTTCTTTTTCTTGTTTTACATATTCTTCTTTGAAACTATCATTTTCTACTAATGGGTTTAATACTATTTCTAATATTGTATTTAGTCCTTTTGAAAGGATATCTTCTTTTTGTGGTAAAAATTCATCATTTATTGTTTCTAAATAGAATTTTAATATATGGTTTCCTCCTATTTTTTCTATCCCACAGTCAAATGATGCTCCATACATTTCTTCTAATTTTATGCTTATTTCTTCTGATGATTGTATTTTGTTTGTACCTCTTCTTAATACTGATGCTATTAAGCTTTGTTTTGTTATTGTTTCTTTTTGTAATGGTGTTGTTATAAATACTGATAATAAGTTTGTTTTGAATTTATTTGTTTCTATTACATGAAGGTCTATTCCTTCTTTTATTGTTTGTTTTTGATAATTCACTTATGATTTCCTCCTATTTTTATTTTTCTTATATTTTATAGTATAATATAATTTGGTAATTTTATACAATAC
>CATKFT010000238.1 GCA_949747745.1 uncultured Clostridia bacterium | reverse complement strand
TAGAAGTGTCTTTTACTTTAAATGTTATTTTTACAATGTTTTCATTTTCTTTTGCAAATCCATTTTTGGTAATAGCTATAGTTCCACTACTTGAATTATATGTAAAACCTTCTTTTGGACTTTCCCAATCATTTAATCCTTCCATTTTTACCATTTCAAACTGCTTTTTATCATATTCTAATGTTCCTCCAAATGCTAATATTCCTAGTTCAGATTTAATATCGGATAACCTAATGTTTACTGAAAACTGCTCGTCTAAATTAACTTCTTTTTTTGATGCACTTACTGATACTTTTGCACTAGATTTAGCTTCTTCAGCATTTACTCTTCCCATCATACATACTAAAATTAATACTATTAATCCAATTACATTTACTACTTTTTTCATCATTTTCTCCTTCTATTTTATAAAATTCTTTCCTATTTTAGCATAATATTACAAGTTTGTAAAACCATTTTTTACCTTTTTTAATACATTTGTTCTGCAATGTTGATTTTTTCAATATTTTTATGAAAGATTAAAAATATGTTACAAAAATATAACATTTATGTAACATATTCAATTTGTCATGGAGGATTAATTATATAAACAAAAATATTACCTTTCACAGTCTTTTGTTATTCCGAATTTTCTATCAATGTAACTGAATATTTGTGTTCCTGTTATCATGTTTTTTCACCTCTTTATATATAAAAAATTAGTAGGCTTATATAGTTCCTACTAATTTTTATAGAGGAATTTTTTGCCTATTAAAATTTTACATTAACTTATTTTCAAAACAACAAATAAAGTGGCAATGCCACTTTATTTGTTGCTGATATGAATATTAGTTAAATCTACCCTAAGTTCTCTTGAAATAATATTTTGTATTTGTGCTATCTGTTCTGTAGCTAAGTTATCTGCTTTTACAACAACACTTACGCTATTGTCATTTACAAATATTACTGAATTTTCAAACCCTTTTGTAGAAAGTAAATTTTCTGATATCATTATTGCATTTTTTGTTTGATTTATTTTTGTTATTTCTTGTTCTGATATTGCTTTTTGTTCTTGTGAAATACTTGTACTTTCTAATAATTTTTGATATGTTTCTAGCATTTGTGAATACATTTTTTCTCTTTCTAATTTTGATGTTGCAAAATAATCATCTGTTTTTGTATTTGTTTGAATAGTTATGTTATTGTCATTTTCTTGTTCTTTTTGTTTTTCTAAATTTTGGTTTTCTACTGTATTAGTATTTTCATTTGCTATATTTGCATTAGTTATTGTATCTATTATATTTTGTTTATCTTTTTCTTCTAATAATTCTCCACTATTTACTAAAGTTGCATCTCCAATTGCTGCATATTGCTCACCCTCTACTATATTTGAATTTGATGTTACAGTAGTTTTATCTGCAGTATAGTTCAAATATCCTGCTGTAATTAACATTAGTGCAATTACTAAAATTGCTAATTGATTTTTCTTTAAAACTTTCATCATTTTTCTTTCCTCCTTGTTTATTTTATATAGACTATTAAGTATTACAGAATTTTCTAACATGTTTTCATTATGTAGAATATTTATTCCTTTTTCATTTCAAAAACTTGTATTTTATGTGTTTGAAGTCCAGTTACAGCCTCTACTGCTTGTACAATATTATTTTTTACTGTTCCATTTCCAGCACCGACTAGCTGTTATTATTGCTCCTTCTATTTGTGGCTTTATCACTTTTCCGTGTTACTGGTATTTTTTCTCCATTTTCTTCTTTATATACAATGTCTTTTTGTGTATCTATTTGTGTTGTAGTTCTTGTTCCGTCCTCCAGAATCTTTTTCTTCTATAGTACTATTTTTATTATTTTCATTGTACATTGCAACAACTTCACTACTTTCTTTATATGTAATAAGTACTTTAACTTTACCTACCCCCTCTATATTTGATAATATTGTTTCTATCTTTTTTTCAATCGTTTCTTCACTAGTTGATGTTTCAATTTCTTTTTCTGTATTTGCTAATTGTTTTGTTAGTTCTTTATTAGTGTCATCTTCATTTTTTATCGTCTTATCTCCCCCCCAAATACTATTAATAGCAATTACAGTTATTATGAGTATTATTATGAATACTACTATATTTTCTATTTTTTTCTTATTATCCTTTTGTTTTTCATTAACTACTAATGCTTTAAATTTGTCTTTTAACATACATTTCCCTCCTTATTATTCATTTATTTTGATGTTTTTCTTATTTACTTCATACACACTGGATAAATATCTTTTTATTTCATTTTTTTCACTATTTTTTATTTCTTCCTTTTTAGAATTCTTTGTATTTGTAGTATTATTTATTATTTTAACTTCTTCTATTTTATTAACTGATATTGAAAATTTTATACGCTCTTCTTCCTTATCTTCTTCTTCATTCTCTTTTTCACTTTTATATAATCTAAGAGATATAGACTTTATTTTTCCATAATTCTTTTCATTTTTCATTTCAATTTCTACATCTACATTATTAACTATATAGCCTTGTTCTTTTAATTTTGATTTCATGTCTTGCTTTAAATTATTAATATACATTTCAATTGTTGTTTTATCATTATTTTGCACTAAACTATCAGACATAACACAAGATGTTTCGAATTCTCCTAAATACTTATCATAATCTATATTACCAAAATCTATATTTGTAATTTTTCCAAGTATCGGTGATAAAACTGTAAATAATATATATACACCAATTACTACTTTAATATATTTTTTATTGTTTCCATTTGGAAGTATCATTTCTATAATTGTAGCAATTATAACTGCAACAATTATTTGTTCAGCCCACGAACTTATAAAGTCAATCATAAACATCACAACCTATCTATACATAAGTCCACTATTAGATATTTTTATTACCAATGTTACTCCTATTATCAACATTATAGATATAGATATAAGCATTGCAAGTAATATTTTAAATGTGTCTCCAATTCCTCCAAGTAGTGAAACTATTTTTTCATCTGCAATTGGCTCTATCACAGCGGAGGCTATATAATATGCCCACATAAGTATTGCAAGTTTTATTATAGGAAGAATACAGATACCTATTACAACAACAACACCAACTAATCCAACAGCGTTTTTCAAAATGTTTCCACATCCAATTACTGTATCTACTGCATCTCCTAAAATTTTCCCAACAACTGGTATAAAATTTGATACTGCTGCTTTTGCAGTTTTTGCAGTTATTCCATCTACACTACTTGTAAGAGTTCCCTCAAGTGATAGTATTCCAACAAACAGTGTAAGGCTAATTCCTAATATCCATATAGTTGTAGTTTTAAAATATTTCGATATTTTACTAATTTGCACTCTATCTGATACTTTTGAAATAATTCCTAAAGCTGTTCCAATCAAGATTAATGGAAGTAAAATTGTACTTATCATATTTCCAATAAAATTAATTAAAAACAATAGTATTGGTTGTACAACTCCAGCTGATACAATACTTCCAGTTGTCATCATTAAAGTTATTAAAATAGGTATTAATGTTCCGCGAAAAACCTACTAAACTTTGTATGGTATCTTTAGTTAGTTTTATTATTTCTGAAAAATTACTCATTACAAGTGTCACAATTAATATGTATTGTACATAATAAGTAATTTGAGATATACTTTTATTTTCTAATCCATCACTTATGCTTTTTAAAATGCTATGTATTACAACAACTACTACAATACTTCCGTATTATCTTTAAAGTTTTTCCTATTTCATTTCCAAACAGGCTTAAAATTTTACTAAATATTGTTTTATTATCTACTTTTCCTTTTATTGCATTATTCATTAAATCATTTACATCTAAATCAGAAAAAACCTCTTTTGTATATTTATTGGCTTCACTAACAAACCCAGAAATATTTAAGCTTTCAGATTGGCTTTTTAGAATTTCTTCTTGTGAAGCATAGCATGGACTTCTTATTATAAAAAATGTTATGAACATTATAAAAATTATTAATAATTTTATCTTTAGTTTCATCAGTTTTCCTTTCTTTTGAAATTATAATTGTTCTACAAATAATTTAAATAATCTGTAAAACTTACCAATTAATACAACACAACAGCCATCCTTAAATAAGCCCTGACTTTGTTTTTGAAGTTACACTATTTTTATTGACTATAATTTTTATTTTGAACTGTATAAAAAGCCTCTTTATATAACTTCAAGTTTTATGGTAAAATCTTTAACACTGTTTCTAATAATGCTGATATTATTGGTATTGATATTGCAATTATTATAACTTTTCCGTCCTAAATCCACTTTATTTGCAATAGCCGTTTCTCCTGCATCTTTACATACACTTACTGCAAATTCTGTTAAGAATGCTATTCCTGTTATTTTTATAAGTATACTTAAAAACTCTCCATTAATTTGGGTATTTGTTGAAATATTTTCTAATATTGTAATTATCCCACCTATTTTTCCAACACTCATAAGTAGTATTATAGTTCCTGCAAGAATTGATACATACATCGCAAATTCAGGCTTGTACTGTTTTAATATAATAATTATAATTACCGCTATAAATGCAATTCCTATTATTTTTATAATATCCATAAAACATGCATCCCTTCAATTATTGTATCTTTTGCAATCCACTTCCATGAAGTAATATATTTTATTTTCTTCATTTATCTTCTAAACACTAATGGGTATTCCCCCTCCTCCTAGCTGTCCAGCTTTCATTACGAAAATAAAATATATTACTTCACTCACTCTAAATACTTCTATAAATTAAATAATGTTCTAACAGAGTCAAATAATGTACTAATTTCTTTTATTACCATTGTAAGAACAATTACAAGTCCTGCAAGTGTTGTCATCATTGCTTGGTCTTCTCTACCTGCTCTTACTAAAACTTGATGTAACACTGCAACTAAAATTCCTATTGCTGCTATTTTAAAAAGTAAATTAATATCCATATAAAAGTCTATTCCTTTCTTTTATTTATTATAGTTATAAACTATTTATCTTTTAATTTATTCTT
>CATKFT010000237.1 GCA_949747745.1 uncultured Clostridia bacterium | reverse complement strand
GGATTTGGAGCAGATTTAGGAGCTGAAAAATTTATAGATATAAAATGTAGAACTGCTAACATAAAACCATCAGCAGTTGTATGTGTAGCTACAATGAAAGCATTAAAATACCATGGAGGAGTTTTAAAAGAAGACATACAAAAAGAAAACTTAACAGCACTAGAAGAAGGAATACATAACTTATTAAAACATATAGATAATATAAAAAATAAATTTGGACTAAATGTAATAATAGCAATAAATAAGTATGTAGATGATACAGAAGATGAAATAAAATTGTTAGAAACTAAATTAAAAGAGCAAGGAATAAGCTTAAGTTTAGTAGAAGCTTGGGGAAAAGGTGGAGAAGGTGCAACTAATCTTGCAAAACAAGTAATAGATATATGTGATAAAGAAGATAACCTAAAATATGTATATGATTTAGAAGATAATATACAAACAAAAGTAGAAAAAATAGCTAAAAACATATATGGAGCAGAAGGAGTAGAATATTCTAAAGAAGCTTTAGAAGAAATAGCAAGAATTGAAAAATTAGGATATGGAAACTTACCAGTATGTATTGCAAAAACACAATATTCATTTTCAGATGATCCAAAAAATCTTTTATGCAAAGAACCATTTACAATACATGTATCAGAGGTGAACCTAAGAACAGGAGCAGGATTTGTTGTAATATTAACAGGAAAAATATTTACGATGCCAGGACTTCCAAAAGTACCATCTGCAGAATTTATAGATATAAATGAAAATGGAGAAGTAGTAGGAATTTTTTAAAAATTGTATAAAATCGCCCAATTTTGGAAAAGATACTAAAAAAGTATAATTCTAAAAAGAGGGTGAATTTTTTTGAAGAAGGTTATAAAAGAAATTAATAGAAATAAAGTAGCAATTATTAGTATTAGTTTAGCACTTATGTTATTTTTACTTTATAATATATTTAGTGTTAATATTACACAAGCACTATCTAAGTATGGTTCAAGAGGAGAAGAAGTAAGAACAATACAAACTAAACTTAAAAGATGGGGATATTATAAAGGGAATGTTGATGGGATTTATGGAAGCCAGACACTTGAAGCTGTTAAGTATTTTCAAAGAAAAAATGGTTTAGCTGTAGATGGAATTGCAGGAAAAAATACTCTTGAGGCAATGGGGATTTTTAATTCTTCTGGAAACTCAGGTTCGTCTTCAAATTCAAATGATTTAAATTTATTAAGTAGACTTGTATATGGAGAAGCAAGAGGAGAACCATATGAGGGTCAAGTAGCAGTAGCAGCTGTTGTGTTAAATAGAGTTAAAAATTCTAATTTTCCTAATACAATAGCAGGAGTTATATACCAAAAGGGAGCATTTGATGTAGTATCAGATGGACAAATTAATTTAACACCAAATTCCACATCTAAAAAAGCAGCACAAGATGCATTAAATGGGTGGGATCCATCATATGGGTCAATATACTACTTTAATCCATCGACTGCAACAAATAAGTGGATATGGTCAAGACCGTATGTTAGAACAATTGGGAAACATAGATTTTGTAAATAGGTAAATTATAATTGTTACAAGAAAAAACTAAAAAAGAACAAGTAGTAATAATAATAAAAGTCTCTTTCTCCAAGGCATTATAGAAAAATTGGTATAAATAAAAAATGTAACACACTATACCATCGAACAGAAAAAACATTAATTCACTAAATAAAGTCGAACTCATTTTTTATATTATTATTACTACTTGTTCAAGTAATTATCAACTATATAAAAAAAGCAGAAATGCATATAAAATAATATATTACATTTCTGAAAATAAAAGTACAATTCACATATTATATATTACTAATACAAAACAAAATTTTAATCATATTTTAAAATTACATAATTTAAAAAATATTATATTCTAATGTAATTCAACAAATTCTATATCTTTTTTGTTATATTCTTCTGGTTTCAAGCCGAACCGTATGTTTCATATGATCTAATAAAAAAATCATAACTACAGTAAATACACAACCAAGTATTACATATACATATGAAGTATTAGTTACATCTAATAATAAAGAACAAGCAAAACATATAATAGCTCTTATTATACTATAAGGTATTTCAATAGCAGAATATATTTTGGTTCTCATAGAAGATGTAGAAAAACTATTTAAATATCTTTTTATTAAAGTATGATAAGGCCCTTTTACAGCACATTGTAGTGAAAGCATTATTAATATAATTCCTAAAGTTAAACCATAACTAAAATTCAACAATGTGCATAAACCTATAGCTATCATAGAAAAGGTGAAAGACAAACCTAATACAGTTAAAGTTCTATTTCTAAATCTATTATGAAGCCAAGCTTGCATATTAGAAGCTATACCAGATGTTATTTGAAATATAGCATAAGTAATTCCAAAGTATTGTTCAGGTAAATTAATATCTGTAAAAATGCTACTACTCAAACTTGAACGAATGCCAAGAAAACTTGTAAGTAAAGAGTAAAAAATAATTAAACTTTTTAATCTACTAGATTGGAATATAAATTTAAAACCATCATGTATATCATGAAGATTTTCCTTTATACTTATTTTTTCATTAGTAGATACAACTTCTTTAAACTTAAATGACAGTAAAGTAGACAAAATACATAATATAAAACAAATAATCATAGGTAAATAGCCATTTATTACAAATAAAAAACCAGTAACAAGAGAAGTTGCAGCATCAATATAATAATAAAAAGAAGAACTTTTTCCATCTATTTTTGAAAAAAGGTCATTTCTTTTATTTGATTTTTCAATAGAATCATAAAGAATATTTGATTCAGTTATATTTTTTAAAGAAAAACCTAAAGCAGATAAAAATTGTGAAAATATTAATATAGGTAAACCATTAGCTAAAATCATAGTTAATATGCTTGCACTAACAAAAATATTTCCCCAAATCATACTTTTTCTATTTCCAAATTTATTAACAATAACAGTAGTTGGAATTTGTAGTACAAATTTAAAAATAGGATAAAATGCATCATAAAATAAAACATTTGCAGCACTAATTTCCTTTGTAGTTGTTAAAAATATAAAAGAAATAGCATAATAAAACAGTAAATCCCATGAAAGAGATTTATAAATTGGGTATAATTTTATATTATATTTTTTGTCTTGAATTAAATCTTTATTGTTCAT
>CATKFT010000236.1 GCA_949747745.1 uncultured Clostridia bacterium | reverse complement strand
TATTGAAGCAAGCCCATTTCCAGAAGAGTGGCTAAAAGAAAAAGTTGAAGAATTTAATCCAAATAAAAATTGTAATAAAGACTTTTCTGAAACTATTTGGGGTAGTATTTTATTAAAAGAATTAGAAGAAAATTTAAATAGTTATATATTAAATTTAAAAAGTGTAAAAAATGAATTAGATAAATATATAGAATTAGGTAAATATTCAAGTACAATTTTTAAAGATATAGAGAATTTAGAAGAATTAGTATGTAATTTAGATTCTTGGGATAAAGCATATAATATAGCTACTTGTATAAAGTGGGATACATGGCCAAGAGATAAAAAAATAGTAATAGAAGCAAAAGAAATTGCAAAAGATAAAAGAGATAATATAAAAAAGAAGTTTAATGATATAGTTAAAAAAATTTTACCATGTAATTCAAATCAAGCACTAGAAGATTTAAGCAGTATGTACAAAATAATGACTACAATACAAAACATAATATTGGAATTTGTGAAAAAATATGGTGAATTGAAAAAAGAAAGAAATATAGTAGATTTTGGAGATATAGAGCATTTTGCACTACAAATATTACTAAAAAAAGAAAATGGAGAATATGTTAAAACTGAAGTTTCAAAGGAATATATGAACAAATTTTCAGAAATTGCAATAGACGAATACCAAGACAGTAACCTTGTTCAAGAATATATATTAAATTCTATTTCAAATGGTGATAACATATTTATGGTTGGAGATGTAAAACAAAGCATTTATAAATTTAGACAAGCAAGACCAGAATTATTTATTAATAAATACGAAATATATGAATTAAAAGAAGAGTATATAAAAAATAATTCTGTAAAAAATTTAGATGATAATCAAATAGATAATGTAAATCAAAAAAATGATGAAGAAACAATTGATATTAATAAAAAAGATGATAAAAAAACATATGCTATAAATAATAGTATAAATTTAAAAAGTGCAGATGGTTTAAAAATTCAATTATTTAAAAATTTTAGAAGTAGAGAAAATATATTACAAGTTACTAACTTAGTTTTTAGAAGTATTATGAGTAAAAAGTTAGGAGATATTAATTATAATGAAAATGAATACTTGAATTTAGGTGCAAATTATGAAAAACTAGAAAATAGTACAAATTATGCAGGAAAAACTGAATTACAAATTGTAAATTTAAAAGAAGTAGAAAATGAGGATGAAGATGATACAAATGAAGATGAAGAAAATCCAAAAGAAGAATTAGAAAATTTAGAGAATTCAGTAATAGAAGCAAAGCTAGTTGCAAATAGAATAAAGGAGTTAGTAAAATCTAAATATCAAGTATATGATAAAAAGATAGGGTATAGAGATATAAAATATAAAGATATTGTTATTTTATTAAGATCTACAAAAGAATTAGCACCAATATATGAAAAAGAAATAAACAACTTGAACATACCAGTATTTAGTGATGCTGGTTCAGGGTATTTAGAGAGTGTAGAAATACAAACTATAATGGCATTATTAAAAATAATAGATAACCCAATGCAAGATATACCGCTAGTTTGTGTATTACGTTCACCAATAGGACGGTTTTAGTGACAATGACTTAATACAAATGAAATTACAATTCGATAAAAAAGAACGAGCATACTACTATGAGATTTTGCAAAATGCAAAAGAAAAAGATGAGAAATTACAAATAAAAATAGAAAAATTTTTAAAACTTATACAAAGTTTTAGAGATAAAAAAGAATATTTACCACTTGATGAACTTATATGGCAAATTTATTTAGATACAGGATATTATAACTATGTAAGCCTTATGCCAAATGGTTTATTAAGACAAGCCAATTTAAAAATGTTATTTGAAAAAGCAAAAGAATATGAAAATGCAAGTTTTAAAGGGTTATTTAATTTTATAAATTTTATAGATAAACTAAAATTAAATAATCAAGATATAGATTCTGCAAAAACAATAGGTGAAAATGAAGATGTAGTAAGAATTATGAGTATTCATAAAAGTAAAGGTCTTGAATTTCCAGTTGTATTTTTATGTAGTACTAAAAAAAGGTTCAATCTTCAAGATTTAAATGATAATATATTAGTACATCAAGATATAGGATTTGGTCCACAATATATAGACTATGAAAGAAAAATACAATATAGTACACTTGCAAAAGTAGCAATAGGATATAAATCGAAAGTTGAAACTATTTCTGAAGAAATGAGAATATTATATGTTGCTTTAACAAGAGCAAAAGAAAAACTTATTATAACAGGAATAGAAAAGGACCTAGAAAAAAGCATAAAGAAAAAACAAGAGATGTTAGAAATGTATAAAACATCAACAATAAGTACAAATATATTAAAAAATTGCAAATCATATTTAGATTGGATTGAATTAGTATATTTAAATAATAAAGATACAATACAAGATGTAATAGAATTAAATACATATACAAAAGAAGAGTTAATAAAAAAATTAAAGACAGAAAAAGAAAATAAGAAAAATGTTTTAACAATGAAAGAAAAAGTAGAGCAAGAATTGAAAGAAAAGCATATAGATAAAAATAAAGAAAATGAATTAGAAGAAATTTTAAATTGGAAATATAAAAATATAAATTGTGTAAATAAATCTGCTAAAACATCTGTAACAAAAATGAAAGAGATGCAAAATGAAAACATACCAGTGTTATTTGAAGATGATGAAGTTATAATAAAAAAGCAAGAAGAAAGAGCAGCAGAGCAAAAATTAGAAGATAGAGAAGAGCAAGAAGGAAGAGTAGCAGAACAAGAATTAGGAGATAGAGAAGAGCAAGAAGAAAGAGTAGCAGAACAAGAATTAGAAAATGTACAAGAACAAGAAGTAAAAAATGGTAGAATAAAAAGAGATGGTATCCAAGAAAATGGCAAAAAAGAAATAGAACAAAGCCAATATAAAGTAGAAAATTTAATGAAACCTAAATTTTTAAAAGAAAATTTACAATTAACAAAAGCAGAAATTGGAACTTTAATGCATCTATGTATACAAAAGATAGATGAAAAGCAGGAATATACAAAAGAAAAAGTAGAAAATGAAATACAAAAACTTGTGCAAAATGAGATAATTACTCGGATATGAAGCAAAACAAATAAATGTAAATATGCTAATGCAATATATAAAATCAGACTTATATAAAGCATTAAAAAAAGCAAAAAAGATATACAAAGAAAAAGCATTTTATATGAATACAGATGCAGGAAAAATATATAAAGAAGATATAAAAGATAAAATTTTAGTTCAAGGTGTAATAGATTTATATTATATAGATGAAAATGACAATATAATTTTAGTAGATTACAAGACAGACTATGTAAAAAATGGAGAACAGGAATTAGTAGATAAGTACAAAAATCAATTACTAATTTATAAAAAAGCATTAGAAGAAGCATTAGAAAAAAAGGTATATAAAACATATATTTACTCGCTATATTTGGGCAAAAGTATAGAAATGTGAAGATAAGCTAAAAAGTGTATATTAAAGTATGAAACTCTTTAAAACTTTATAGAAAATTAATGAAAATATGAGTTTACAAAATTACGTAAAGTGTGCTATAATAAAGGAGTATAAACAATACTAAGAAATGGAGTAATAGTTATGGATAGAATGAAAACTTTTGGTTTGTATGCTTTATGTATTATATTGTTTTTTATATTTTCTAATATAATGATAAATTTTGCAATAAAGGGAACATATAAACCTATAGGAACAGATGTTATTTTAAGAGAAGATTTGAAGATTAGTATAAATGATGTGAAAGCAACATATATAAATGGTTATGTAGAGGGAAGTGTTAAAAACATAGGTGAAGAAGTAAATATGGCATATGTTAAAATTGATTTATATTCTAAAAGAGATAATTTATTAGGAACAAAATATGTAAAAATGCCAAATATAAGAAAAAATGAAACAAGACAATTTAGAACAGGATTTGAATTTACAGAAGTAAAAAGAGTAGAAATTCGGGATGGTTGATGAAGTGCCAGGAAATGTTACAGAAGAACAGTTTTCTACAAAAGAATTGAGATTTGCAAAATTATTAGCAACTATAATATTAATATCTTTCTTTGGATAATATAAAAGATTTTAAGGGCATCACTCGGTAATAAATACCCATGAGAAATACCGAAGATGTCTTTTTATATATAATATATTAGGTTAAAATGTATGACAATAGGAGAGATTATGAAAATAAAAGAGATATTACAAAATTCAATAAATGAATTAAATAAAAATAAAATAGAAAGTTCTATAAAAAAAGCAAGAATACTTCTTGCATATGTTTTAGATGTAGAAAAAGAATATTTAGTAGTACATGATGATGAAGAAATAGACAAACAAAAAGAAAAGATTTATAATGAATCAATATGCAAATTAATAAAGCATATTCCTATACAATATATTACAAACCATCAAGAAT
This sequence comes from uncultured Clostridia bacterium, assembly GCA_949747745.1. The sequence goes on along the minus strand of CATKFT010000236.1, from coordinate 622 downwards.
TTATGAAATTGAATTTTTATGTAGATGAAAATGTTTTGATACCAAGACAGGATACAGAAATTTTGGTAGAGGAAGTAATTAACAATTGTAGTAAAAATGTGGAAAATGCATATAAAATATTAGATTTATGTGCAGGAAGCGGAATAGTTCGGAATATCACTTGCAAAATATATAAAAAATGCACAAGTATTATGCACAGATGTAAGTAATAAAGCATTAGAAATTGCAAAAAATAATGCAAAGCAAAACAATGTAGAAAATATAGGTTTCAAATATTCAAATATGTTTGAAAATATAGAAGAAAAATTTGATATAATAGTGTCAAACCCACCATACATAAGAACAAAAGTTATAGAAAAACTAGATGAGGAAGTACAAAAAGAACCGCATATTGCATTAGATGGTGGAGATGATGGATTAGATTTTTATAAAATAATAGTAAACAAAGCATATAAATACTTAAATGAATTTGGAAAATTGTATTTAGAAATAGGATATGACCAAAAAGAAGAGGTAATTAATTTGTTAGAAAAAACTGGCAAATATAAAGAAATAAATTCAAAAAAGGACTTATATGGAAATGATAGAATTGTGTATTGTACCTATAAATAAATTTTATTAT
>CATKFT010000235.1 GCA_949747745.1 uncultured Clostridia bacterium | reverse complement strand
ATTTTATATTTATAAAAATTTGGAGGTATTGTTTTTTGATTTGTATTAATATTATTTGTATTGGGAAAATTAAAGAAGATTATTTAAAAAATGCTCTAATAGAATATTCTAAAAGGTTGTCTAAATATTGTAATTTAAAATTTATAGAGCTTCCTGATGAAAAGCTTCCTAATAAACTTAATTCTTCTATTATAGCTGATATAAAAGAAAAAGAGTGTGTTAGAATTTTAGAACATATAAAAAAGGATTCTTATGTTATTTCATTAGATTTAACAGGTAATGAGCTTTCTTCCGTAGAGTTTTCTAGGAAAATTGATGATATTGGGCTTAATTTTAATAGTAATATCACTTTTATTATTGGTGGCACTTTGGGCTTAACTAATGATGTTCTTAATATTTCAAATGAGAAACTTTGCTTTTCTAAAATGACTTTTCCTCATCAATTAATTCGTGTATTTTTATTAGAGCAATTGTTTAGAGCTTTTAAAATTTCTAAAAATGAGACTTATCATTGGTAATAAAATCTTCTAAAAAATAATGTATTTACTTTTTGGAAACTATAATGTTAAAATTTCTCTTATTGGTAATACTGTTAATAAGGGAGGTTTTTTTATGAATTCTTTATGGATTGATTCTGTTAAAAGTATAAGGAATAGTTATAATTCTTTAGATAAAGATATTTTTGTTGATGTTTGTGTTGTTGGTGGTGGTATTACTGGTATAAGTACTGCTTATATGCTTGCAAAATCTGGTTTAAAAGTTTGTGTTTTGGAAAAGGATATTATTGGACATCATACTACTCGGAAATACTACTCGGAAAAATTACTTCTGGGCATGGTCTTTTTTATGATTATCTTATTAATACTTATTCTAAAGATTTTGCCAAAGGCTATTTGGATGCTAATGAAAAGGCTATTTCTAATATAAAAGAAATTATTGATACTGAAAATATTGATTGTGACTTTGAGTTTCAAGATAATTATGTTTTTACTAATTTGCCTGAGGAAGTTGATAAGATTAAAACTGAGGTTTTAGCTGTAAATTCTATAGGTTTTAATGCTGAGTTTGTTACTGATTTTTCTTTACCTTTTAAAGGGTTAGCTGGTATCAAATTTCCACATCAGGCTCAGTTTAATTCTCTAAAATATTTACATGGTTTGTGTAACTCTATAACTAATAATCATGGCAAAATTTATGAAAATTCTAAAGTTTATGATATTAAAAGGGATTCTGAACAATATGTTACTTATACAAATGATTTTCATGTTACTTCTAAATATGTTGTTCTTGCAAGCCATTATCCTATTATTAATGTTCCTCGGTTTTTACTTTTTAAAGATGTACCAAGAAGCATCTTACATTATTGGCGTAGAAACAAATTCTCCTCTTTTTGATGGTATGTATATTACTACTAAATCGCCTATTTATTCTTTCAGAACTGCTTATTATAATGATAAAAAAATTCTTTTGGTTGGTGGTTCTAGCCATAAGGTTGGTGATAAACTTGATTTATCTAATTGTTATAATGATTTGGAAAATGTTGCTAAATCTTTATATTCAGATAGTAAAGTTGTTTTTAGATGGAATACAGAGGATTGTGTTTCATTAGATAAAATTCCATATATTGGTGAGTTTTCAAATACGATGCCTAATTTTTATGTTGCAACAGGTTTTAAAAAATGGGGCATGACAACTTCAAATGTGGCTGCAAATATTATTTGTGACATGATTTTAGAAAGAAAAAATCCTTATTCTGATATTTTCCTTTCTACTAGATTTAAGCCTGTTAAAAATGGTACTGAATTTGTAAATATGTTAAAGCAAGTTTCTACTTCTTTAGTTATTGATAAGTTCAAAATTCCTGCTGATACATTAAATAATATTGGTAGAGATGAGGGAAAAATTCTTAGTGTTAATGGTTCAAAAATTGGTGTTTATAAGGATATTTCACGGTAAAGTTTATGGTATAAAACCTATTTGTTCTCACCTTGGATGTGAACTTTCTTTTAATAATTTAGAAAAGACATGGGATTGCCCATGCCATGGTTCTAGGTTTAGTTATACTGGTAAATCTTTGTATGATCCTAGTATTAAGGATTTGGATGTTATTGATTTAGATTAATTATATATTTTAACTCTAATTTAGCTATTATTGATAATAACTAAATTAGAGTTATTGCATATAATATTCAAAAAGAGATATTTAGTTTTGAAATTTTTCTATGTGTCCCTTGCAAGCAAAATAGGAAAGGAATGAATTTAATTATGAAAAATTGTGAGTTTGTAACTTTTATTTCTCTTATTGCTTGTTCAATTGCAAAAGATAAAACTCAAGATGAATTAAATTTTTTATCTGTTTTTTTTACTCAACTTCGGAGATACATTAGCCACTTTATCTGTTTTAGATTCAGATAATAATTAATTTACTATTAGTTTCTAAATGGAGTAACAATGCTCGCAAACATTATTCTATTATGATTCTTCTGTGCTTTCCAATGGTTCTAAAAATATAGGTGTTTCCCAATTTATATCATCTATATTTATATCAAAATTTTTTTTATCATCCGTTTGTTGTAACAATAATCTTACAAAATATTCTGTGTCTTCTATACTTAACTTCCCTAAAGAAATACTTTCTGCTTCATCTTTGCCATAATTTCCCCATTTATATCCACTAACAGATCCATCTTTAAAAACTGCAATACTTATATATCCCATTCTTTTTTTATCATTAAAACAAACTGTAAACCAACTTGTTTTACCATTAACGTCCCAGTCAAACCATGTACCATTCCTACCATTATAATACACTATTTCACCGTTATTATATAACTGTGTCATCAAAACTTTATTATCTTTTATATCTTTATGAATTATATTGTTGATACCATCTTGTATAAATTTTTTAAGTTTTAATCCTTTGCCACTAATATATTGTCTCTTTAATTCTGTTCCTAGTTCTAAAGGCAATATTCTTTCAATTTCTTTATCTTTTTTTATGATCTCTTCAATTTCAATAACTCTTGTTTCCGTATCATCATGGTTATAATTTTTACATAAAAATTGATATCTTCCATCTTTTGCCTCTCTTTTAATATATAAAATAGGTTTATTATCTTCTAATATATGTCTACATGTTATACACATTTCATCAAAACTATATTTTTTACTGTTATTGTTTTCTTCTTTCTTTTTAAATAAATTAAACAACTTTAATTACCTCCTTTTAATAAATTTATCCTAAAATAAAAATTCTAACTACTCGATAAATACTAGTTATCTGACAATAATTTTATTAATCTAATATTTTTATATATCTTTTCTCTACCAATTTTTTCAGATTCTAAAAGTCCTATTTCCTCTAGTTGATTTAAATATGAAGCGGCTGTAATTCTTGTAACATCACATGCCTTTTCTATGTACGATATCTTTGTATAAACTTCATAAAATAGACTTGCTAATAGTTCTTTTGAATAAATTTTAGGTAGTTTACTTCTAAATTCCTCTTTGTAATTTTGCATTTCAGTTTGAATTTTCTCAATTAGTTCTATTGTTTCTTTAGAAGTAATTTCAACACCTTTTAAGATGTATAAAATCCAATCTTCAAAATTATTATTATCTCTAACTTCATTAAATAATTTATAATATTCTTGTTTAGTTTTATTTATATATTTGCTTAAGTATAGAATTGGACTATCAATTAATTTATTTAACACAAGATACAGAATATTTAATATTCTTCCAGTTCGTCCATTTCCATCATAAAAAGGGTGAATACTTTCAAATTGATAATGTATCAAACAAACCTTTATTAATGGATCTATACTGTCTTCACTATTATTAATAAAATCTTCCAGATTTTTTAGATATTTTCTTATTTCTTGCTCATTTTGAGGAGGTTTATATTTTCAATGGCGCTACTATCTTTTGCCTCATTGATAGTTACAGCATTTATTAGAATATGCATATTTGGAATAGTATTTGCATATCCTTTCAGTTCTGCTAATGCTCTTGAAGATAATGTTAATCGTTCCAAGATTTTATTTGTTTTTAAATCAATATTTTCATATGGTAGCATTTCTAATTTCATAAATTTTAACCTCCATATGTATAAATTATCATAAATTTTATACATTTTCAATAAAATATGTATAAAAAGTCAAAAAAATTATACATGTTTTGAAAATATGTATAATTTTTTGTAAGCTTTGGTTTATTTTTATTCAATATAATATTTTATATGCTCTTTATTAAATGCTTGTAATAGCAAACCCATACGCACATATAAGCCATTACCTGCTTGTTCAAAATATAGAGCCCTTGGGTCATCATCTATATCTTCTGATATTTCTCCTGTTCTTGGTAATGGATGTAATACTATTGTATTCTCAGAGAAATTACTTAATACTTGTTTATTTATAATATATTCTTCTTTTCCAAAATCTCCTTCAAATCTTTCTTGCTGAATTCTTGTGTGATACATTACATCAATATCTTTTGGAATATCATTAAAGCTATTACATATTGTATAATTTATGTTTTTTTCTTTTAAGAAATCAATATATTCTTGTGGAAGCATGAAATCCTTTTTACTTAGTCCATATATTTCAACATCATCATATAATGCTAATAATTTTATTAAAGAATGTATTGTTCTTCCATATACTAAATCTCCTAAAATTGCTACTTTAACTCCATCTATTTTTCCTCTTTTTTCCCTTATCGTATACATGTCTAATAATGCTTGTGTAGGATGTTCTCCTTTACCACTTCCTGCATTTAATATTGGAACATTTGCAACACTTGCTGCATCTGTTGCTGAGTTTATGTCACTATGTCTAATAACAATAGCATCTGCATATTTTTGTAATACTCTAACTGTATCTTTTAATGTTTCTCCTTTTTTTACAGAAGAGTTTGATGATGCATTTTCTGTTGATATAACTTGTCCTCCTAATCTTAATACTGCTGTTTCAAATGAAAGTCTTGTTCTTGTGCTTGGCTCATAAAACATTGTTGCTACAATTTTACCTTCAATTGCTTTTGAATATTTTTCTGGATTTTGCTTTATTTTACTTGCTAAATTAAATACATCCTCTAAACTTTCTCTAGTATACTGTCCTGCACTTAATACATGTCTTAACATATTTTTTCCTCCCTTTATTATTTTATAATATTTCTACTTATGGCGGACGCCCGAAGGGCGCCCCTACAAGCATTGTTTTTTATATTTAAATTATCGTTTTTCTATAATCTAACACTTT
>CATKFT010000234.1 GCA_949747745.1 uncultured Clostridia bacterium | reverse complement strand
TTCCTTTACAATAATTACAAATTGTATCATATACAATATTAATAATTCTCGAAATCTTATATTTTTTTATACATCTCAATTTATGTTATTGTTTTTTTAGATACTTTTTTATTTATTTTACTAAATTTATGTCTCCATTTATAACTATTGGTGAAAAGCCTGATATCTCATCATATAGCATCCCTTCTGGAATATCATTATATAAATATATTTTTTTATTTTTCATAAATGCCTCATATATTTCTATAAATGTTGCTCCTCCTATATAGTTTTTCTTTCCATTTTTATCAAAATTTAATGTTAAAACTGCATCCATTGTTGCAATCCTTTCTTCACTCATTTTAAACATTCTTGCTTTAAATTCTGCATGCTCTTTTTTACCTAATTCCCAACTCTTCTTTTCAGCATCTGGTTCATAATATGAATTAGGTAATTCTATCTCATGTCCCATTTTTTCTAATTTTTCTTTTATTGGTCCGTATATCCTTATAGAATGCTTTACTACAAATAATTAATATTCTCATATTAATATCAACTCCTTTACCTTTCAAATTATACCATATTGCAGTTTGTTATTGCAACTTTAATACTGTATTCTATAATATAACTTTTTCAAAATAATAAGAAAAACTAGGGCTTATGCCCTAGGGAATTGAAAAAAATCTATTTTCCCATTTTTTGGGGGTTGTAGGGGATAGTTCTATCTCAAATTAAGGGAAGTAATTTTAGAACACATAGGAAACCTATTTTGCATAATAATGCTTTGTTGGGCTACTTTTTATAATTTCATTATCCCCTACAAAATTAATGACATATAATATTAAAAATATTCAAATGTGTTTATTAGTTTTATTGTTTGCTTATTTAATTATTTTTAATTCTAATTTTTGAAATTTTCTAGAATCTAACTTTAGTTAGATTTTGTCTAAGAAAAAAATTTTTTGAAACAATTTTCTTGTCTTAAATTTAAAGGATTTAATATTTTATATTTTACTACTTTTTTCTTCATATGTCAACAAAAACTTTACGACATAATTCGACATATTACCACACTTGCAAGCATCCCTACTATATCTGCTATTAATGCTGCTACTAATACAAATCTTATTCTTTTTATTCCTACTGCACTTGTATATAATGCTATTGTATACAATGTTGTTTCTGTTGACCCCATTATCACACTTGCTATTATTCCTATTATATTATCTACTCCATATTTTGACATTATATCTGTTGCTACTGCCATTGAAGCACTTCCTGATATCGGTCTTAATATTGCAAGTGGCATTATTTCTGCTGGTATTTTTAGTACATTTATTATTGGTTTTATTAAGTTTATTACTAAATCTAATATTCCTGATGCTCTTAGTGCTCCTACTGCTAAAAATATTCCAATTAATGTTGGAAATATGTTTACTACTACTTCTATTCCCTCTTTTGCTCCTTCTATAAATGTATCATATACTTTGTTTTTTTCTATTACTCCATATGTAATTATTAGCAGTATAATTGCTGGTACTGCTATTGCTGATAGATAATTTATTATACTCATTTATAGCATTCCTTACTTTTTATTTAGGTTTTATTAGGAGACCTATAACTCTGTTTTGTTTAAATTTTTATTATTTTTAATTTGTTTTATAATTAATGTTTTTTCATTAATATTTTTGCTGTTGTTATTCCTGCAATTGCTGCTATTATTGTTGCTACCCATACTGGTATTATTATTGATGTTGGGTTTTTAGAGCCTAATGAGTTTCTTATCGCTATTACTGTTGTTGGTATTATTTGTATTGATGCTGTATTTACTATAATAAACATCGCCATTGAGTTTGTTAATGTATCTTTTTTATTATTTTCTTTTTGCATTGTTTTCATTGCTTTTAATCCAAGTGGAGTAGCAGCATTTCCTAATCCTAATATGTTTGCCACCATGTTCATAGATATTTCTTTGTATGCTTGATTTTGCTTTTGTATATCTGGAAATAGTATTTTCATAATTGGTGTTAATATGTTTGTTAATTTATCTATTAATGTTGTTTTTTTTGCTATTTGCATTATTCCACTCCATAAACACATTGTACCTAAAAATGTTATTGCTAATTTTACTGCACTTTCACATGATTCAAATATTGAATTATTTATTTCGTCTACTTTCCCTATAAATATTGCATAGACATATGATATTATTATAAATATTGGCCATATTATGTTTAACACATCTTATCTCCTTTTTTATTTTATCTTATTCTAAAACTAAAAAAAAAGAACTTTATTTTTATATTTTAGTTCTGCTTAGTACTATTATATTTCGTATTATTTTTTAATAATTCACAATTTTTGTTATATTTTATAAATTTTATCAGACTTTTCCATTGACAAAATCCGACCTTTAATGGTATTATTATCAATAGGGATTTGTCGAAATTTGTTGTAAACAGGTTCCGTTTTTAAGGAGGTTTTTGTTATGAAATCAACAGGGATTATTAGAAAAGTTGATGAACTTGGTAGAGTTGTTATACCTATTGAACTTAGAAATCAATTTGAAATATATGAAAAAGATCCTTTAGAAATCTTTGTGGATGGATCTACTATTATATTAAAAAAATATGAACCAAATTGTATCTTCTGTGGTGCTAATAAAAAATTAATTTCTTATAATGATAAATTAATTTGCCCTAAATGTGCAAAAAAAATAAATGATTTAGCAGAAAAAAGTAAATAGTTAAATAAAGCCATTTAATACTATGTATATATGATGGCTTTATTTAGATTTACTCTTTTTTATTACTTGTAATTTTACTATGTTTATTAATGTATTATTTAATTTTTAATATTACATTAATTTATTTTATACTCTATTATTAACTTTATACTGATTATATTTGTTATTAAATTATTTTAAAATACTTATATGAACTTTTGATATATTTCATTTTTTGTTACATTTCTGTCTTTTGCTATTTGTTTTATTATATCTTTTTTGTTTAGCCCTTTTTTCTCATAATATGTATAATGTTCTTCTATTGATAATTTATTTAAGTTATCTTGTTCTATTTGTTCTTCTGTTTTTTCACTTTTTTCAATTATTATTACATATTCTCCCTTTGGATCTTTTATTTTGCTTTGCAGTTCATCTATTGTCCCTTTTATATATTCTTCATGTATTTTTGTTAATTCTTTTGCTAATACTATATTTCTTTGACCTATTCTACTTTTTAAGTCTTCTAACGTTTGAACTAATTTATGTGGCGCTTCATATAAAATCGTGGTTCTTTCTTCTTTTTCGATTTGTTTTAATTTTTCATTTCTATTTTTCTTGTTTTGTGGTAAAAATCCGATAAATGTAAATTCTTTTGTTTCTATTCCGGATGCTATTAATGCTGTAATTGCAGCACATGGACCTGGTATTGGAATTACTTTTATGTTATTTTTTATTGCATTTTTTACTATTTCTTCTCCTGGATCTGATATCGCTGGCGTTCCTGCATCTGATACTAATGCTATATTTTTTCCTTCTTGTAACTTATTTATTAATTCTTCTGTTTTTATTTCTTCATTATGTCTATGGTAACTTATTAATGATTTTGATATTTCTAGATGATTTAATAGTTTTAATGTGTGCCTTGTATCTTCTGCTGCTATTATATCTACTTCTTTTAATGTTCTTATTGCTCTTAATGTTATGTCTTCTAAATTTCCAATTGGTGTTGCTACTATATATAATTTTCCTTGCATTTTTTACTCCTTTTCTTATATGTTTTATATAAAGTTATTTAAAATTCCTATATATTTTAAGTCCTGTATTTTAATTTAAAATAATATATTATTAACAATA
>CATKFT010000233.1 GCA_949747745.1 uncultured Clostridia bacterium | reverse complement strand
AGCATCTTCTAAAACAACTTCGATTTTTTCTAGGAGATTGTCAGCATAATCTTTTGTACCTTTTGATATTTCTCTAGACATTTCATTTGCTGTTTCAATAATTTGAGCTTTTTGTTCATATGCCTTTTTAGTTATTTCATGTTCATCAATCATTGATATAATTCTATTTTCTGCCTCTTTTACAATATCCTCTGCTTCTTTTCCAGCTTCTTCTAGTATTCTTCCTCTTTCTTCTTTAACCCATTTTGCTTGTTTTAATTCATCTGGAAGTTTTATTCTTATTTCTTTAATAATATCTAAAAATTCTTCTTTATCTACAACACTTTTTCCTGAAAAAGGTATTGTTTTACTATTTTCTAAAGCCTCTTCTAAAGTCTCTAATAGTGTAAATATTTCCATCTTTTACCCCTTTCGATTTAAGAATATTAAACTAACTCTTCCATATTTTCTTAAATCATATACATTAACCTCTATTTGTTTTAGCTGCTCTAATTCTCTTTTTGCATCATCAGTTTCTAAAATTATCTTACCTTCTTTTGCAAGTATATCTTTTTCTACAATTTCTTTAATAGCTTCTACTGCAATATTTTCATTATATGGTGGGTCTATAAATATTAGATCAAATTTGTAGTTTGTAATTATATTTAATATTTTCCTATAATCACTTTTTATAATTTTTGCCTTTTCTTCAAAATGTGTTTTACTTACATTTTTGCTTATAATTTGTATTGCATTATTTGATTTATCACACATAACACAAAATCTTGCACCTCTACTTAATGCCTCAATTCCGAAGTGCCCCACTTCCTGAAAATAAATCTAATACATTAGAATCTTTTATATCTATTTGCAATATATTAAATAATGCTTCTTTAACCCTATCAAGAGTAGGTCTTGTATTATTACCATCTAATGTTTCAAGTTTTGTTCCTCTTGCTATTCCACTAATTACTCTCATTTTAAACCTTTCTTTTGATATATCTATTTTATTCTTTTTTTCTAATAAGTCAATAGTATTAATAGAATTGTAACATACATTTAATGTTTTTGTAACAGTGATAAAAAAAGACAGAAATTCACATCTGTCTTTTCTTTTGTATCTTATTCTTTATTAATTTCTTTTAATATTTCTAATTGTGAAATAAGTAATGATTCCATTTTTGCTTTATATATATCAAATTGTTTTTGTGCATCTTCTAATTCTTTCTTTTTTAATATGACTTCTTGTGATAACATATCCGCTTCTTTTCCAGCCATACTTTTTGCTTCATTTATTATTTGATCTGCTTGTTGTCTTGCAATGTTTTTTACTTCTTCTGCTGTTGATTGTGCCATAAGAAGTGTGCTTTGTAATGTACTTTCTATGTTTTTATAATGTTCTAAATCTTTTGTTAGGTTTTCTATTTTATCTCTTGATTCTGTATTTTCTTTATACATCTTTTCATAATCTGCTGTTAGTATATCTAAAAATTCATCTACTTCATCTACACTATAACCATTTACCATTTGTTTTGCAAATTTTTTGTTTTCTATTTCTAATGGTGTTAACATATCACTCTACCTCATTTCTTTTTATTTTAACTTAGAAAATTTTTGTTTTTAATTTCATATTCTCTTATTTAGTTTATCATTTTTTTCAAAATATATTATAACATTATAAGTATTTTTAAATTCTTTATTATAACTTTTATGATAATATATT
>CATKFT010000232.1 GCA_949747745.1 uncultured Clostridia bacterium | reverse complement strand
CTACTAAACCAAAAATTAAAGCAACGTTTTAGAGTTGTGTTATTTTAGATAGTAATAAAACTTCAAAATATAATGCCTGGAATAAAGTTGGGTTTTAGAGTTGTGTTATTTTAGATAGTAATAAAACTATTTAATAGCAATATGTCAAAGATTAGGCGTTTTAGAGTTGTGTTATTTTAGATAGTAATAAAACTTATTTATTCTGCCATATCCTGCTATTGTGTTTTAGAGTTGTGTTATTTTAGATAGTAATAAAACCGAAAAACTTGATTGTGCATCCAGATATATGTTTTAGAGTTGTGTTATTTTTAGTATTAAATGATATAAAAAGGTGATTTTTGATTTAGAGTTTAATTTAGTGTTTGAAGTAGTAAAACTACTGATTTTTTGAATAATTAATAGGGTTTAATAAAAATTGTATTTAAATAGTGCTAAGTAAGTGATATAATTTAGAAAGAAAATAATATGAAATTGAAAGGATTAAAATTATGGAAAATGTATTTATAGAATATCCTAAATGTTCTACTTGCAAAAAAGCCAAAAAGTGGCTAGAAGAAAATCATATTGATTTTATAGAAAGAAATATTGTTACTCGGGACTCCAACGGAGCAAGAATTATCTAAATGGATAGAGAAAAGTGGTCAAGATATAAAAAAATGGTTTAATACAAGCGGTATTAAATATAAAGAATTAAACCTAAAAGATAAACTAAACAATATGAACAAAGAAGAAAAGATAAAATTATTAGCAAGTGATGGAATGCTTATAAAAAGACCATTATTAATATCTAATAAAGGAATTTTTATAGGATTTAAAGAAGAGATATGGAAAACATTATAAAGAAATGTGGAAATATTGTAAGCTATAGTGAAATGATTATAAAAATAAGGCTTAATTATTATACAATTTAATTATACAATAAAAATTACTAGAATATGAACAATATAAAGGAGAATTAAATGCGAATTAGAAAAAGAAGTTGGACAGAAGAAGAGTTAAAATTAGCAAAATTTTATATAGATACACCAAAAGAATACAAAGGTAAGTGGAAAAGTGCATTTAAAGAAGAAAAAACAATCCATATAGAACTAGGATGTGGTAAAGGTCAATTTATTGCAAATCTTGCATGTAAAAATCCTAGTATTAATTTTATAGGAATAGATTTAATAGATACAATGTTAGGGTTGGCTAAAAGAAATGTTGAAGATGTATATAAAAAGGAAAATAGAGAAATAGATAATATAATTTTAACAAGACATAATATAGAACAGATTTTGGAAATAATGGACAAGCAAGATGAAGTAGAAAGAATATATATAAATTTTTGTAATCCATGGCCAAGAGGAAAACACCATAAAAAAAGACTAACACATCAAAAACAGTTAGAATTATATAAAACATTACTAAAAGCTGGAGGAGAAATTAGATTTAAAACAGATGATGATAACCTATTTTTTGATAGCTTAAATTATTTTGAACAAGCAGGTTTTAAGATAATATGGAAAACACAAGACTTACATAACGAAAATATAGAAGAAAATATAATGACAGAGCATGAAGAAATGTTTTCTAAACAAGGAATAAAAATAAAAGCTATAATTGCTCAATATTCTTAAGATATTATTAAAAAATAAAACCAGACATTGACGAAAAAGGAAAGAAAAGATAAAATTAAACTATAGCCAAACAAAAGAGGTGAAGTATATGCCCAAGATTGTAAATAAGAAGAAATTTATTACAGGAATTAGTATAATAATAATAACACTAATAGTTATAATTTTACTAGCTATTATGCTAGTAAAAGGAATTATATATCTTTTTACAAATAAGCAAGAAACAAAGAAAGAAGATTCTCAAAACCAAATAAGTAAACAAGAAGAAAAAACAAATACTGTTATAGTATCTACTAGTGTAGAGCCACAAAATGATACTGTAAATAATGAAGTATTAAACCAATGGAACTTAAAATTAGTTAATAATGAAAATAGTGTAGATAGAAATTATGTACCAGAGCTTGCAGAGATAGCTGATGGGGTAAAATTCGATAAAAGAGCAATATCATATTTAAAAGAAATGATAAATGAAATGTATAAAGATAACATAACAGGAATATGGGTACAATCTGCATATAGAAGTTATGATAAACAAGAAGAACTATTTAATAGACAAGTAGAAAAAAATAAAAATAATGGAAAAGACAAGGAAGAAGCGGAAAGATTGGCACAAACAGTAGTACAAAGACCAGAAATGAGTGAACATAACTTAGGTCTTGCGGCAGATTTTAATACGGTAACAAATGAATTTGAAAATACAAAAGCATTTAAATGGTTACAAAAAAATGCTGATGAATATGGATTTATATTACGTTATCCAAAGGACAAGCAAGATATAACAAAAATTATATATGAATCTTGGCATTGGAGATATGTAGGCAAGGAACATGCAAAAGTAATGAAAGAAAAGGGATATTGTTTAGAGGAATATATAGACTATTTAAAAGGAGCAAAAGAAGTGTAATGTTACAGCATAATAACAAATTAGCTCTATTAAATTACTAAAAAACAAAATGTAGTAGTAATTTAAAATTGAGACTGTTGTAGGAGAAAATGGGACGACATAAATGTGCTGTTTGACTATAAACAAATGTATATGATATAATAAGGACTGTATTTATGAAATTCTTTTAGATAATAAAAGAATTTTTAATAAAGGAGATTGAAAATGCAAGAAGCGATAGAATTTGGAATAGGATTTGTAACTGGAAGACCCAATGTATGTAAAATAATAAATTCATACTATGAATATTTGATAGAACAAACAAAAGATTTAAATAAAAAAGTAAATATTACAATATTTATATTATATGATATGGAATATCAATTTACAAAAAGAACAGATTTTTATGGTATTTTACCACAAGTATATAAAAACATAAAAATAAAATATATTACACCAGAAGATATAGAAGAAGAAAAGAAAATATTAGAATCAAGATATGAATTTAAGAAAAATGAAGTTGATTTAATAATGGGACATGGTCATGCAAAAGGAAGAAATACAGTAATGTATTTTGCGCTAAAAAGAAAAATAGATTATTTACTATTTTGGGATGATGATGAGTACCCATTAGCAGTTTTGAAAAATGAAAATAAAACTTTAGAATGGATAAAACAAAATAATATAAAAGAACATATAAAAAACATTGAAAATTCAGACATTACAATAGGACATCATTGTGGATATATTTCTCCAATACCATATATGCAAATAGGAAATGATATAACAGAAGAATCATTTAAAAAATTTATAGAAGGAATTAGCAATGACATAGTAAATTGGGAGAACATAAAAGAAAGGTTTGAAAAAGACAATGGAGTTACATATGCTAAAAAAACGATATTAGAAAATAAAGCATATGAAATAGAATATGATGGAACAGGAAAATGGATAGCAGGATCAACTCTATGTTTAAACCTAAAATCATTAGATAAGATTCCAGCATTTTATAACCCAAATGGTGCAAGGGGGGAAGACACCTTTTTTTCTACATTATTGGAAAATACAAAAGTACTAAGAATTCCAGTATATCACTTTCATGATGGCTTTTTGAAATATACACAAATTATGAATAGAAGAATGCCAAAAAATTTAAGAAAAATTAATGTAGACGAAGAATCTATAGAACATAGATTTCTAAAAGCATCATTAGGTTGGATAAAATATAAACCATTGCTAATGTACATAAAAGATAAAGAGAAATATAAGGAAAATATAATAGAAGTAAAAGAAAAAATAGAAATAAGTATTCCTCAAATTAATAAATTATTTTGTAATACAAATTTTGAAGAATTAATATTTGCATTAGAAGAAGCAGATAAAAATGTAGTAAAACACTATAAAGAATATCTAAAAACAAATGAAGTATGGGATAAAATGAAAAACATAATAAATTAAGTAGTGCTTCTAGTGCAAACGAAAGGAACAAAAATGGACAAAGTATCTATAATTGTACCAGTATATAATGTTGAAAAATACTTAAAAAAAGCGGTAGAATCTACATTAAACCAAAGTTATGAAAATCTACAAATAATACTTATAGATGATGGTTCAACAGATAAATCGGGGGAGATTTGTGATAAATACAAACAAAAAGATTCAAGAATAGAAGTAATACATAAAGAAAATGGAGGATTATCAGATGCAAGAAATAGAGGACTAGATATTGCAAATGGAAAATATATAATGTTTCTTGATTCAGATGATTTCTTTGAAAAAAATGCAGTAGAAATAATGTATAGAAAAATAGAAGAAAAAAATGCAGACTTTGTAATAGGTAATTATATAAATACAGAACCAAATGGAAAGAAATGGGAAAATTCTATATTTGATGAAAAGATATATGATAATTTTAAATTATCAATTAAAGACTATGAAAAATCATTTTTTGTAATGAATTCAGGTGTTTGGAACAAAATATTTAGAAAAGAATTTATAGATAGATTAAATTTAAGATTTATAAAGGGAATTCCAGCAGAAGATGCAATATTTACAACATATTGTTTTGTAAATACTGATAAAGTATATTATACAAAAGAAGTAATATATAATTATAGGCAAAATTATAGTGGAAAAACAATATCTACAAACTGTACAAAGAAATATTTTGAAGGAATAAATACAGCATATAAATATATATATGATAATTTTATAAAATCTGATAATATAGGATTTTATAGGTATTTTTATGCAAAAAATGTATCATATATACTTTGCAAATTAATAGATTCTGAAATAATTAAAGATAGAGAAAAAATAGATATTTTTAATGAAATGAAATGGTTTTTTGATTTAAAAAACACATTAAAAGCAAGTTTAGTAGATGAAAGACTAGAGAAAATAGTAAATAGTATTGAAAAAAATGAATATAAGGAAGCATTGCAAAGTATTATAGAAACAAAGGAACATAGAAAATTGTTAAATAAAGTAGAAAGAGATAAAATGACTAAACCATCAAAAAAAATGTATGAAAATATGTCTAAATATGATAATGAATATACTAAAAAATAGAGGAGAATGTGAAATATGGATGTAACAGTTATCATACCAGCATTTAATGAAGAAAAATCAATACAAAGAGTTATAGATACAGTAAAAAATAGTATAATAGAAACCAATATAATTGTAGTAAATAATGCTTCAACAGACAAAACAAAGGAGTTAGCTTAAAAAAAAGGTGTAAAAGTTATTGATTGTTCTAAACAAGGAAAAGGATATGCTATGGAAAAAGGAATAAGCTATGTAGATACTGCTATTACACTTTTTATAGATGGAGATTTAGAAATACATAATAAAGATATAATAAAAGATATGATTACTCCAATTATAGAAAAAGATATAGATTTTGTAAAATCAGCGTTTGAAAGAGAAGGAGGAAGAGTAACAGAATTAGTTGCAAAACCATTATTAAATTTACTATTTGCAAATGCTTATAAATTTGAACAACCACTAAGTGGAATAATTGCTGGAAAAACAGAATATTTTAAAAAAGTTTCATTTGAAAAAGATTATGGAGTAGATATAGGAATATTATTAGATATGATTAAACTAAATGCAAAAATAGAAGAAATTCATATTGGTAAAGTAGACAATAATTCTAAATCATGGGAATCATTAAATGAAATGTCAGAACAAGTAATGAAAGCGATACTTAAAAGAAGTAATACAGAACTTGTAAAATAAGTGTATATGGGGGAAGATGTTAATAAGATTTTATAATAGGGTCTTCTTTCATAGCTCTATCTAAACGAACTAATAAACGTTCTTTTTGTTCATTAATTCTTTCTTGTAAATAAGGCAAATAGGCAGATGAGATAGAGCTTCTTAAGTTATATAAACTTTTAATAATTTTTATAGTATCAATACTCTGGTCAAAGTTTTTTTGGCTATTACCATTTTTTTGAGTAATACTACCAATACGGTTTCTAGTGTAATTATAAGTAATATAATCAGCTATTTTATATGAATTAGAAAGGGCAATACCTTTAAAAGAAAAAGGTAAATCTTCATAATACATATTTTCCTCAAAGCGTAAATTATTTTTTAAAATAAAATTTCTATTCCAAACAATACTCCAAACATTGATAAACTTGTTTTTTGCTAATCTAAATTCTTTAGTACAATTTTCAAAATTAGGAATAAAAGAGACATTTTCGCCTCCAATAAATTGAAAGCCAGTATATATAATATCAGGCGTATCATAACCAATAGTATTATTTAGCTTTTCCAAAGTTTGATTATCATATAAAGTATCATCAGAGTCTAAAAATATAACATACTCTCCACTTGCTTTTTCAATTCCTAAATTTCTAGCTCCACCAGCTTTTAAATTTTTATTAGTTTTATCAAAAATAATATTAGAATCTTTTTTTAAATCCTCAAGTATATCTAGTCCAGAAGTAGAACAATCATCAATTATAATTAGTTCATAATCTTTAAAAGAACCGTGAAGTTATACTTCCGAATGCATTGATTAATATAATTTCCAACATTGTATGTAGGAATTATAATACTAAATCTTTTCATTGTAAAATCAATTCCTTTCCTGACTTTTATAAAAGATATATAAATTAAAATATTTTAATATTTTTTTAGTTATTAAAAAAATATATAGTAATAAAAATTATATTAATTATAGCATAACATAGGCAAGATACACAAGGAGTATTCATACTAATTTCAGAGTAATTCATAAAATATTATAGTT
>CATKFT010000231.1 GCA_949747745.1 uncultured Clostridia bacterium | reverse complement strand
GCAATTCTTCATTTTTTGATGCAACAACCATTAATGTTGGTATGCCACGAGATACTTCTTCTGCATGACTTGGTCCAGATAGTATAGCATATTCTTTATCTTCCATTTCTTCTTCAATAATTTTGTCTAGTGAATATAATGTTTCTTTTTCAAAACCTTTTGCACACATAACTATTGGTTGATTTTTTACATATTGTTTATATTGTTTTAAGATATTACGAACAAATTTTGATGGTGTTACATGTAGTATTATATCTGTATTTTCTAACGTTTTTTCAAAATCTGTATAACATGTAATATTTTCTGGCAATGTAACTTCTGGTAAAAATTTGCATTTACTTTCTTTATTTATTAACTCTGCCTCCTCTTCTGCAAATGACCATATTTTTACAGTATGCCCCATTTTTGCTAAATGAATTGAAAGAGCTACTCCCCAACTTCCACTTCCTATAACTGCTATTTTTTTCAAATCAATTTCCTCCTTGGTTTCTTTATAATTGTAAATCTTCTTTTTATTTCTTAAATGATATTTTATTTTCTTGTCCATCTAATATTCTACTTATATTACTTCTATGATTAAATGATACAATTAATGCCATAATTATACTAAAAATAAAATAATTTCCTTGTACAATAAAAAATTCTTTTCCTATAAATAATGTAAGTATAGGAAATAGTATTGCTGCAAGTACAGAACCAGCCGATACCATCCTAGTTAATGCCATAATTACTAATGCAAATACAAGACATATTAAACCTATTTGCCAGTTTATTAGTAAAAGTACTCCAAGAGATGTGGCAACACCCTTTCCACCTTTAAATCCAAAAAATGCTGGATAAGTATGTCCTACAATTACTGCTATTGCTGATATTTGTACAAGTAGTGCACTATCTAGTTCCTTTACTATATATCCTAATAATATAGCTAATAAAATTGCTACTATTCCCTTTAATATATCACATATTAATGTTAATACAGCAGCTTTTTTTCCCACTGTTCTTAATACATTTGTAGAACCCGCATTTCCACTTCCTTTTTCCCTTACATCAAACCCTGCCATTTTTTTACTAAAAATTACTGAAAAACTTATACTTCCTATTGCATATGCAATTATTGCCATAAGTATATAATATACTAACATATTCTTTCCTCCTTTATTTTAAATATTTTTACTCTTTATATTTTGTAATTCGAACCTATATTTTTGTTCTACATTTGGATATTTTTCATGGTCTACTTCTTCTAAAAACATATTATATGGTCTTATATATAATTCATTATCCCCATATAAAGCTCTATATAGTACATATTTTTCTCTAGTTTCAGAGTGTGTACATACATCTTCTACTATGTAGCTATCTCCTTTAAAATGTTTATAAATTCCTTTTATTTTTAATTCATTCATATTTCTCCTCCTATTTTACACTTTAACAGTTATAACATATCTATATAATTACTGTAATCCTTTTTTACTCATCTTTTTCGCCTTTTTCTCTTGCAATCATTCTAATTGGTGTTCCTACTAATCCAAATTCTTTTCTTAAACAATTTATTAAATATCGTTCATATGAAAAGTGAAATAATTCTTTACTATTTACAAATACTATAAATGTTGGTGGCTTTGTAGAACCTTGTGTCATATAATATATTTTTAAACGTTTTCCCTTATCTGTTGGTGGTTGCACTACTGCTATTGCTTCATTTAGTACTTGGTTTAACATACTAGTTGTTACTCTTAAGGCATTCTGATTTGCTACTTGGTTTATCATTTCATAAAGTTTATTTACTCTTTGTCCTGTTTTTGCTGAAATAAAAATAATTGGAGCATATGTTAAATATGATAATTTATTATACACATCTTTCTTAAATTGCTCAATTGTATATGTGTCTTTTTCTATTATATCCCATTTATTTACTACTATTATAATGCCTTTTCCTGCCTCATGTGCTTCACCTGCAATTTTTGCATCTTGGTCTGTTATTCCTTCATTTGCATCAATCATCATTAAACATACATCTGCTCTTTTAATTGCAAGAAGTGTTCTCATAATGCTAAATTTTTCAATAGATTCATATACTTTACTTTTTCTTCTAATTCCTGCTGTATCTATGAATACATATTTTCCAAATTCATTTTCAAAAGAAGAATCTATTGCATCTCTTGTTGTTCCTGCTATATCACTTACAATTACCCTTTCTTCTCCTAAAATTTTATTTATTAATGAAGATTTTCCTACATTTGGTTTTCCAATAAGAGCTACTTTAATTCTTTCATTATCTGAGTCTTCGTCATTACTTTCAGGAAAATTTTCATAAACTGCGTCTAAAACATCTCCTATTCCTATTGCATTTGTACTAGATAGTGGATATGGGTCTCCTAAACCCAAATTATAAAATTCATAAATATCATCTGAAGTTTTTCCATAATTATCTGCTTTATTACATACCAAAACAACTGGTTTACCACTTTTCCTAAGCATTAATGCAATATCTTTATCAACTTCGGTTACTCCTTGTTTTATATTAGTTAAAAATATAATAACATCTGCTAAGTTTACTGCAATATTAGCTTGATTTGTAATTTCTGATGAGATTAAATCTTCAGTCTCAGTTTCAATTCCACCGTGTATCTATAACAGTAAAATCTTTTCCTCTCCAGTTACACTCAGCATAAACCCTATCACGTGTGACACCTGGCTTATCTTCCACAATAGATAAACGTTCACCAATTATATAATTAAAGAATGTTGATTTTCCAACATTAGGTCTTCCAACAATTGCAACAGTTGGCTTACTCATTTTTTTCACCTCATTTTCTTCTAGTTGTTATTCTATACTATTTATAGATTATAGTCAATTATTGTAAGAAAAATTTAATAAATAATTGTTATTGTTCAACTATATATAATTTATTAATTTTCTTATATATGATTACATACTTTCTTTAGTAAACAAAAATAGCACCTAAAAGGTGCTATTTTTTAAGTATTGCTATATTCTAGCAACATCCTCTTCCGCATCCACATCCGCAGTTTGTGAATAATAGTAAGAAGATTATTATGAAAAATAATATTTCGCTGTCTCCGCATCCTAAGAAATTTCCTATTCCGCATCCATTACCACATCCACATCCGTTGCCACATCCACATCCACAATTTCTTGATTCATCCATTGTAAATTACCTCCTTGTTTTTTGTTTTATATGATATAGTATGAATTTTTCTTTTTTTGTGTTACAATATATTTGAAATTTTATAAATCGAGGTAATGAATTTGAAAAATATAGAATTATTGTCTCCTGTTCGGAGATTTTGAATGTTTAAAAGCAGCTGTACAAAATGGTGCAAATGCAGTATATCTTGGTGCATCACAATTTAGCGCAAGGGCAAGTGCTAAGAATTTTGATTTAGCACGGATTAGAAGAAGCTATAAATTATGCAAAACTTAGAAATGTAGATGTTCACCTAGCCTTGAACACTCTACTTAAAAATAATGAATTTAATAATGCAATAAACCTTGCAAAACATGCCTATGAATTAGGTGTTTCTGCAATTATTGTACAAGATTATGGATTATGTTCTTTACTTTTAAAACATTTTCCAGATCTTCCAATACATGCAAGTACACAAATGAGTATTCATAACTTAGAAGGTGTAAAACAGTTAGAAAAATTAGGTTTTAGTCGCGTTGTTCTTGCTCGTGAACTATCTATTAATGAAATAGAATTTATTCGTAATAACACTAATATTGAACTTGAAACATTTATTCATGGTGCCCTTTGCATTTCATATTCTGGACAATGCTTACTTTCTAGTATGATTGGTGCTAGAAGCGGAAACCGTGGAAAATGTGCCCAAGGATGTAGACTTCCATATGAACTTTTAAATAATAATAAATGTATTAATAAAGGATATCTATTAAGCCCAAAAGATTTATGTGGTTTAGATTTTATTCCAGATTTAATAAACATTGGGGTTTCTTCTTTAAAAATAGAAGGCAGACTAAAAAATCCAGAATATGTTGCTACTGTTACAAGAGTTTATAGAAAGTATATAGATTTAGCACTATCTTCTAATGATTATGTAATAAATGAAAAAGATAAAAAAGACTTACTTCAATGTTTTAATAGAGGTGGTTTTTCAACTCGGTCATTTAGGTACAAGTTCAAATACAGATTTAATTTTTAAAGAAAAACCAAATAATATGGGAATATATATTGGAAATGTTGCAAATTTTAATAAAAGCAAAGGACATATTACTTTAAATTTAAATGATACTATTGCATTAAATGATACTGTTTGTTTAGAAAATGAAGAAACAAGATATAGAGTATCTGAACTTATGATTAATAATAAAAATGTAGAAAGAGCAGGTGCTGGAGACCTTGTTAAAATTGGTAGGATGAAAGGAAATATTAATCCACGGGGATAAAATTTTTAAACTTGAAAGCAAGACTTTATCTACTATTGCAAAAGAAAGTTATTCTTCTGAAAATATTAAAACTCTTCTTGATGCTAACATTACTATAAAAAAGGATACTCCTATTTCAATTACTGTTCGCCTTGCAAAAAAATATTTTTGTAATAAAGATGAAGCATATTATCACACAATTTCATCTTCATTATTTGATGAACTTACAACAAAATTAGATATAATTGCAAGTGAAGCTATTAACAACCCAATTACAAAAGAAAGAATAATCACTCAAATTTCTAAAACCAAAAACACTCCTTTTGAATTTGATAATATTGATATTAGTTTAGATGATAACTTATATATTAATATAAGTGACTTAAACGAACTTCGTCGTAAATGCTTAGAAAATGTTACAAACTTTGTTATTAATGCTCAAAAAAGAAATGTTGCAAATAATTTTAATTTAGATAATTTTAACATTGACTATTCTCCTATAAAAAAATCTAAAGATAATTTACAAATAAAACCAAAAATTTCTTTACTTTTAAGTTTATTAGATATTAATACAAATTATAGTGAATTAGAAAATGTAGACAATGTATACATACCATTAAAATATTTTGCAAACCCTGAATATGCAAATATTATAAAGAACATATCATTATCTTTTAATACCTACATCTATATGCCAACAATAATAAAAGGAAATTATAGAAATCTCTTTACAAACAATATAGATAGCGCTTTAGAAACTTATACAATAAAAGGATTTGTACTTTCAAATATAGGTACTATTAATATGTTAGAAAAATATCAAAAAGACTACGAATTTATAGGAAACTATACTCTAAATGTCTTTAATAATTCAAGTCTTCAAGCATATACAGATTTAGGTATACAAACTATAACTTTATCTCCTGAACTTAATAAAAATGATATGGAAGAAATTTGTAATACTTGTAATGCAAAAAAAGAATTAATTGTATATGGTAAAACTCCAGTAATGACTACTGGTTACTGTCTACTTGGTGATGCAAATAAGTGTTATCCAGATTGCAAAATGCTATGTAAAACAGATTCTAAATTCTATTTAAAAGATAGATTGGGACTAAAATTTAGGATTTTACCAGATAATATTCAAACTATAACCACTATTTATAATAGTAAAACTACATCTATTGATGCATCTTTCTTAAACCTTGATAGCATTAGAATTGATATATTAGATGAAAATATTTTTGAAGTAAATAATATAATATCAAGAATAAAAGATGGAAAAAGATTAGATGGAAAGGATTATACAAATGGGAATTTTGTAAGAGATGTGTAAATTTAAGTAATAGGCTTAATATATTACCTACTAAAAGTGGATTGTAAGCCTATTACTTAAACCTGCTTACTACTAAGTTTAATTATTAAATCTATATTATCATCATTTGCAACCTTATTTTTTCTAATAGCTCCACACTTCTTACATTTATGTATTATAACATACCCCTTTTTAGAAGTAATCTCAACACTAACAGGCTCTAGGTCTCCATGACACTCTTCTGCTCTGTCTCCTGGATTTATATCTATGTGTTTCGAATGTAAACAATATGGACAATGGTTTCTGCAAGAATATCCAAGTTTTGACACATTTTTGCCACAATTATCACAAACAAATTTCTCATCTATTTCTGTAAATTTACTAAGCATTACAAGCATTTCTCCTTATTTCATTTTTATAATTTACTAACGCTAATTTTGTATATAAGTAAGTACTAAAAAATATCTAATCAATTAGACTAGCATCCTTAAAAATACTAAATTTGCCTCATATTTCTTATGCAAGTAAACTTCCTCCTATAAATTCTCTTATTAAAGATGTTTTTGATATATTCTCACTAGGTATTGACTCAAAATAAGTTAACAGCCTAATAAGTCTACATGCTTCTGCATATTCTGGCTCTGAATTTTTTATTTCTTTTAAAAGAGGTATTGCATAATCTTTTAATACACCTAATTCATATATTAATGATGAATTAAACATACTGTCAGCCTCTTCTTGGAAAGGATAAATATATTGTTCTTCTCCTCTATTTACACTATACCACATCTTTATTGTATGTTTTGCACTATAACCTCTATATTGATTATCTCTTACAATTCTTCTTATTAAACGAGTATCAGTTGTTGAAATTCTATTATAATAATCAATATTTAAAACAGTTAATGCCGAAATATATATTTTATATTTTTGATTTTTTGATATTGATGCAGTTAATTTATCATTTAAACAATGAATTCCCTCTATAACTAAAATTTCATCATTTTCTATCTTCATGGTTTCACCATTATATCTTTTAGTTCCAACTGTAAAGTCAAATGTAGGAACTTGTATTTCCTCTCCATTTAATAGTTTTACTAAATGTTCATTAAATAATTTTGTATCTAATGCTTCTATACATTCAAAATCATAGTTTCCAAACTCATCTTTTGGTGTATCTTTTCTTTCTACAAAATAATTATCTACTGAGATAGTAACTGGTTTTATTCCATTTAATCTAAGTTGCATACCAAGTCTTTTAGCAAAAGTAGTTTTACCTGAAGAAGATGGCCCTGCAATTAGCACAACCTTTACATTTTTATTTTTAGCAATATTATCTGCTAAGTCTGAAATTTTCTTTTCATGTAAAGCTTCTGACAATAAAATAGCATCTAACGCATTATTTTTCTTTACTTCTCTATTTAATCTATAAATTGTGTCAATGCCAATTGTTCTATATATTTCATCATAATCTTCTAATGTTGCAAGTAATTTCTTATTTTCAATAAAAGGTACCAATTTTGTAGGAGTTTTCCAATTTGGATACCTAACTATAAATCCACCTTTATATTTAACAATATCATATAATTTTGTATATCCTGTTGATACTGGCATAACACCAAAAAAGTAATTATAATAATCCTCACAGTAATATAAAGATGCACCATATTCATGTTCTGTATCTATTTGAACTCTACCTTTTATAGTATTTTCTCTTTCATAAAAACTTATAGCCTCTTCTTTTGTCATTTTTACTTTTCTTATTTCTATATCGTTATTAATAATCTCTTGCATTCTATAATGTATCTTTTCTATCATTTCATCTGTAACATCCATATTATTTAATTCACAAAACATTGCATTTGATAGTTGATAATTAATAGTTAGTAATGCTTCTGGATATAGCTCATTTAAAGCTTTTGCCATAATATACATTATTCCTCTTATATACACCATCATACCATCTTTTGAATTTAAATCAATTAATTCTATTTTTGCATCATCATGTAATTCCAAATTAAGACTTCGCACTTCATTATTACACATACAAGCAATAACTTCTGTTTTTGCATTTTGTATTTCTTCTTTTAATAAATCGATTACTTTAACACTAGATTTAACTTCTAATTCTTTATTTTCATATTTAATCTTCACTACCTACAACCTCTTTCTTTTTGCACAAGATTTTTTCTAATATCTTTTGTAAATATATATAATTTTAACATAGCATTTTGCTAAAATCAACTTAAATTTCATGAAATTATATCTGCTTAATATTGTCTTTCATCTGTTTATCATATATAATGTTTACATGAAAACTTTATTTGTAAATGAAAAATATAATGGAAAGAAATTAAATAGCTTTTTACAAGATACTTTTAATTTATCTACAAACCTTTTTTACAAAACTCTTAGAAAAAAGGATATTAGAATTAATCAAAAGCGTGTTAATGAAAATGTAATTTTAAAACTTGGCGACAAAGTAGATGTCTATATTGATGATTATCATTTAAATAATTCTCTAAAACTTGATATTATTTATGAAGATAATAATATTTTAGTAGTAAATAAACCATCCAATATAGAAATTATAGGAAATAACAGCATAACTCGGAATTTTATCTTGTGAATATAAAAAGCAAGTCTACCCTTGTCATCGTTTAGATAGAAATACCAAAGGGCTTGTTTTGTTTGCAAAAAATCAAGAAGCATTATCTATTTTATTAGATAAATTTAAAAACTTTGAAATTGAAAAACATTATGCTACACATGTATATGGTGTTCCTAAAGAAAACGAAAAAACTTTAAATGCCTATCTTTTTAAAGATGCGAAAAAATCTATTGTATATATATCTGATACTCAAAAAAAAGGATATAGAAAGATTACTACTACTTACAAAGTATTACAAAGATTAGGTGATAATACATGCATTTTAGATGTAAATTTACATACAGGAAGAACTCATCAAATTCGTGCTCACCTATCTCATATTGGCTTGCCTATTATTGGAGATGGAAAATATGGAATAAACCAGATTAACAAAAATTTTAAAGCTAAAACTCAAAGGCTTTGTAGCTATAAAATGAAGTTCAATTTTATAACTAATTCAGGTATACTTGACTATTTAAATAATAAAATCATTGAAATTAAGTATAATTTTTAATTTTACTGTTAATATAATAAAATTTACCGTTTCTAGAAAACTACTTGTCCTACAAATAAAAATCTTAAAACAAAGCAGAAAGTATTAAACTCCCTGCTTTATTTTTCCTCCAAAATTTTCTTTATTTCCTCAAACCTTTTCACTTTTTGAGTAGTTGTTTTTATCATTGGTTCATCTGTTATAATAATTTCTCTTATATACTTATATGGTGGCATTGTTTTATTAATCTTCTTTATATCTTGCCAAATTTTCTCTTCCAACTCTTCTTTTGAAATACTTCCAAAAGTTTCATCTACATATTCTTTATTATAAACTATTTTTGCTGCTAAATCTAAATCATCATCTTTTGTAGGTATCCCAAATACCATATTCTCTGCTACATATGGAAGTTTTGTAATTAATGCTTCTAATTCTTCTGGATAAATATTTTTCCCATTCTTCATTACTATAACATTTTTCTTTCTTCCTGTTATAAATAAAAATCCATCTTTATCAACATAACCTAAATCTCCTGTATGAAACCACCCATCAATTAATACTTCATTTGTTGCTTCTTCATTTTCAAAATAACCAAGCATAACATTTGGTCCTTTTGCAATAATTTCCCCTATTCCTTGTTCATTTGGTTCATAAATTTCGATTTCTACATTTCTTAATGGAAAACCAACAGAACCATAACAAATATTTTCATCATTTTCTGCTGTAATTACTGGCGATGTCTCTGTTAAACCATATCCTTGAACTGTTTCTATTCCAAAATTCGTAAAATTCTCTACAACATTTTTATCAATAGCTGCTGCACCACTTACAGCCATCCTAAGT
>CATKFT010000230.1 GCA_949747745.1 uncultured Clostridia bacterium | reverse complement strand
TTCATCTATTATTTTATCTAAGCCCTCAAAAGCTCCTCCACATATAAACAATATATTTGCTGTATTAATTTGTATAAATTCTTGACGTGGATGTTTTCTTCCTCCTTGCGGTGGAACTGATGCTGTTGTTCCTTCCACTATTTTTAATAGTGCTTGTTGAACACCTTCTCCACTAACATCTCTTGTAATAGATGGATTTTCAGATTTTCTTGTTATCTTATCTATTTCATCTATATATATAATTCCTTTTTCAGCAAGTTCTATGTCATAATCTGCTGCTTGAATTAATTTTAATAAAATATTTTCAACATCCTCTCCTACATATCCTGCTTCTGTTAAAGTTGTTGCATCTGCTATTGCAAATGGTACTTTTAAAATTCTTGCAAGAGTTTGGGCAAGTAATGTTTTTCCACATCCTGTTGGTCCTAATAATAAAACATTACTTTTTTGAATTTCTACATCACTTATTTCATCTTCACTGTTAATCCTTTTATAATGATTATATACAGCAACTGCAAGTGTTTTCTTAGCCTCTTCTTGACCTATTACATATTGATCCAATGTATTTTTTATTTCTTCTGGTTTTGGTAAATCATTAGTTTCTTCAACTGTATATCCTATTTCTTCATCTTCTGAATATTCTTCTTCAACAATACTCTTACATAAAGAAATACACTCATCACATATATAAACACCTGGTCCTGCAACTATCTTTTTTACACTATTTTGTGATTTGCCACAAAAAGAACACTTTACATTTTTTTCATTTTGGTTTTTAGCCATCTTATTTTCACCTTTCACTAATCACTTAGTTAACTTCTTTATCATCTTTTTTTAATATTGTCAACTTAAGCAATATCTTTTTTGTAGTTTTTCGTAAACACTCTACTTTCACTTTTAAGGTCTTTTATCCATTATTCCATCTATTAATCCATATTTTAGTGCTTCCTCTGCTGTCATATAATTATCTCTTTCTGTATCTTTTTCAATTGTTTCTAATGTTTGACCTGTTCTATCACTTAGTAATTTATTTAGTTTTTGTCTTGTTTTTACCATATGATCTGCATGTATTTTTATTTCTGTTGCTTGACCTGAAATTCCATGTCCTCCTATTAATGGTTGATGTATTAATATCTCAGCATTTGGTGTTGCAAATCTTTTTCCTTTTTCACCTGATGCTAAAAGTACAGCTCCCATGCTTGCTGCCATTCCTATACATATTGTTGTAACTGGACATTTAATATAATTCATTGTATCTACTATTCCCATACCATCTGTAATAGAACCACCTGGTGAATTTATATATAAGCTTATTTCTTTATCTGGATCTTCTGATTCCAAAAATAAAAGTTGTGC
>CATKFT010000229.1 GCA_949747745.1 uncultured Clostridia bacterium | reverse complement strand
TTCTATTTCATCAAATAGTATAATAGAATAAGGATTTCTTCTTACTTTTTCTGTTAATTGCCCTGCATCATCATAGCCTACATATCCAGGAGGTGAACCTATAAGTTTAGATGTAGAGTGGCTTTCCATATATTCAGACATATCTATTCTGATAATAGAATCTTCACTTCCAAACATTTCATAAGCAAGAGATTTTGCAAGTTCTGTTTTTCCTACACCAGTTGGACCAACAAATATAAAAGATGGTGGTCTTTTTGTGCTTTTAAGTCCTGCACGGTTTCTTCTAATTGCCCTTGAAACAGCACTAACTGCTTCATTTTGTCCAATAACTCTTTTATGAAGATTATCTTCTAGATTAAGAAGTTTTTCTATTTCTTCCTCTGTTATTTTCTTTACAGGAATTTTTGTCCAGTTTTCAATAACAAGTGCAATATCTTGTAAAGTAAGGTTTTTTAATTTTAGTTTACTACTTAAAGTATGAATTTCTTCTTGTAATTTACATTCCTTAGTTTTCAAATCGGCAGCTTTTTGATAATCTTCTGTAGAATCAGCAACAGCTGCTTCTTCTTTTTCTTCTTGAACTTTTTTTAATTCACTTTTTAAAAGTTCTAATTTATATAGTTCTTTATTATCTAAATTAATTCTAGAACAAGCTTCATCTAAAATATCTATTGCCTTATCAGGTAAAAATCTATCATGAATATATTTTTCAGACATAATGACAGCACCGTCTAATTACATCATTTGAAATTTTTACTTTGTGATAATCTTCATAATATTTTTTAATACCTTCTAGCATTTTTATAGCATCTTCTATATTTGGTTCTTCAACTATAACAGGTTGAAATCTTCTTTCTAAAGCAGTATCTTTTTCTATATGTTTTCTATATTCTTTTAAAGTAGTAGTACCGATAAGTTGAACATCTCCATTTGCAAGAGATGGTTTTAATATGTTTGCAGCATTTGAAGAATTCTCAGCATCACCTGCTCCCATAATAGTATGAATTTCATCAATTACTAAAATAATATTACCCAAAAGTTTACACTCATCAACAATAGCTTTCATGCGAGCCTCGAATTGACCGTCTAAATTGTGTACCTGCAAGAACAGCTGTCATATCAAGTAAATAAACTTCTTTATTTAAAAGTTTTGCAGGAACTTTTCCATTTGCAATTTTAATAGCTAAACCTTGTGCAATAGCAGTTTTTCCAACACCAGGTTCACCAATCAAACAAGGGTTATTTTTAAAACGCCTATTTAAAATTTGTACAATTCGCTGAATTTCTCTATCTCTTCCAACAATAACATCTAGTTCATTATTACGAGCTTTGATAGTTAAATTCGTACCATAAGTATCTAAAATTCGAGGTTTTTTTTGTTTAACTTTTTTATCAACTTTAACTTTTTTATTAGAATTACTACTATTTGTATTATCATTTGAATTTGTATGATTAAAAGAAGAATTATTACCAACACCAAAAATAGTAGCAAGAGGGATAGCTTGACTTCCCATACCATCAAGGCTTAAGTCATTGTTTGATAAGGTTTCAGTTAAATCTTTAAAGATATCTTCAAATTGACTAGTCATATCTTCTAAATTAACATTATCTCCTTCTAAAATAGTAGATTGTTTAGAAAGTACCTCTAAAGGGTTAATGCCTTTTTCCTTAGCACAATTATAGCAAAAGCCCTCTAATTTATCTTCACCGTTATTATTTTTGCTATTAATAAAAATAATGGCAGTGTTTTTTTTACATATTGAACATAGCATATAAAATTCTCCAATCTGTTTATTTTCTATTAGTATATGATACAATAAAAACAATGTGGTGTCAAGGAAAATAAGTAACCCTGATAATACTTAAATAAAAGCTTACTATAGAAATAGTAAGCAAAAACTAAAATATGAATTTGTCAGCATTTATAACTAATTCACCAATTCCACCGCCACCAACAGTTTTATAAAAATAAATTGTATTTGTAATAATTTCATTTTCATTTATGCCAGAAATACTTACTTTTTCCCAAGCATAATTGGCTGAAAATTCATTTCCTATTGGAGTTGTTTTTGTAGAATCTGTATATAATCTTGCAGTTACTGGTATATTTTTTTGGTCAGTTGAATATTGAGCATAATAGTCTATGCTTTTTATTCTAATTTCAT
Source organism: uncultured Clostridia bacterium (assembly GCA_949747745.1). The sequence continues at coordinate 1,625 of CATKFT010000229.1, read as the reverse complement.
AAGGAAATTCAACTTGCCACCAAGCAGGATACGCAGAGGCATTAGGCCACCAATAACCGCCCTCTCCATTACTTTTTTTCCCATCTAATGCTCCCCAATTATTAGAGCCACCAGGATGGCTAGAGGTTAAAGTAATAGTTCCATCTTTTATATTGGTTATATCAGATGACAAAATAGGTTGTGACCATGTAGTATATGCGTGTTCACATTTTTTTAAAGCAGAAAACCAAGTTGAATTTTGTCTTATTCTATTTTTTGCATAATCATTATTAGCAAGGGCTTTAACTGCAGTTTCACTATTTAAAATTTTATCTAAAAAAACATTAGGATTATCAATAATATAATCTACATTATCTTTTATAGATAGAACTAGTGTAAATAAAGCAGTATCATTAATTAATAATTCAATAGTGTTTACTTTGCGTAACATATTATTATATAAATATAATAAATGATTATCGTTTACAGAAATATCTATATTGTTGTTATTATTAGTATTATCAATAATATTTCCATCAATAGTTGCTATTTGTAATTTTGAATTTATTTCAAATTCATATGGATAATCTTTTAATTTAGTGAAAATAGATGTTGCATTTCCAATATTTATTTTATCTATGCTAGCAATGCGTTTACTACTTATTTCTACATATTCTATATCATTATCTTCACAAAGATTATCAGATAATATTTGTAAAGATGGAAATTCACTTGTTTTTACATAATTATTCATTTGGATATCAGCTATTTTTAATTTCATAATTTCTATAGCAGTTTGTTTATGAGTTTGTTCTTTTGCATTTTCAGATGTTTTAAATATTCCATTATCTCCGAAGAGTAAGAGCAAGTGTTATTCCTGTTAAAATTAATAATATTATGATTGTTATAATAAGAGAGATTAATGTAATTCCATTTCGATTCATTTTTTCTTTTGTCCCCTTCCAAATTTCTATATTATTATAAAAAATTTTACAATAACGCAAGAACTATGTCAACATATGATAATAAAATAATTCTTGCAATTATATAAATGTAATAAAGACGTATAATACATTGACATAGTTCGGTTGTGTAATGTAAAATGTAAATAAAAATATTAATTTAAAATAGAAAATACGATAAAATGGTTAATGATATAAATAAAATGGAGGCAAAAGATGAAAAGAATCAAGGGAAAAATGAAAGAAAAGGCTAATAAATGTAAAACAACAAATGCATATAAATTAAGCAAGGAGAGATTAGAAGTACATAAAATTATAACACAAAGTGCAATAACATTAATTGCACTCATGATAACAATAATAATATTACTTATATTAGTGGGAGTAACACTAAGTTTAACATTACGGAGAAAGAGGAATATTTAGTAGTGCAAAAAGAGCTGGAATAACATATGAAGAAAAGCAAGCAATGGAGAAACTAGAGTTAGTTTTGATAGATTTACAATCAGAAAAGATAACAGATACAGCATATAATGATACAACATATATAGATAAAGAAATTACAAAAAATGGTATGGTAGTAAGTGGAGATATAGTATTTGTAGATGGATGGCAATTTGAAATAGATAGAAGTGTACCTAAAATAGAAACATCATTAGGAAGAGGAGAAAAAGAAGAAACAAT
>CATKFT010000228.1 GCA_949747745.1 uncultured Clostridia bacterium | reverse complement strand
GACATCTAGTCTTGATTATGTTGGATATATAAAAGCTAAAAATAAATATGTAATCATGACAAATGGTACGATGCAACATTTAAAAGAATTTGATACATTATATAGAGTCAAGTATTTACAAAAATAACACAAACTCTTTAAAATAAATATAAGGTTGTAATACAAAATCCTTTTGTTACCCACCACATAGTTTTATATAGGTTTTAACAAGTGGTGGAACAAATGTAGAAAAATGAAAAAACATAGGAGGAAAATAGAAATGAGAGGTATTAGAGGAATTACATTAATTGCTTTGGTTATAACAATAATAGTATTACTTATTTTAGCAGGAGTAACATTAAAACTAACATTAGGAGATAAAGGAATATTAAAAGTATCAAAAGATGCAAATAAAAATTATATAGAAGCTGAACAAAAGGAAATAGAAGATTTAGATAAGTTATATAGTCAGATACAAATAGCAATAGATGATAATGCGCAAATAACAATATCAACAGAAGACTTAAAAAAGTATATTAGCAGTGAAGTAGATAAAAAATTAGAAATGCAAAATAATTTATACCAAAAGTTACGTAGTGATAGTTATATAGATGTAGGCCAGGTGAAGAAATTTATTGCACCAACTGATGGCTATTTTACAATAGGAACTACACTTATTGGTACTGATGTTGCATGTCAGGCATATGTAAAACACTATTTAGAAAATGGTACTTTAATAGAGCAAAATAATATTAGTGGATCTGGCAATTCATATGAAAATGGAATAACTATGTATATGAAAAAGGGAGAATATATAGAATTTGTTAAAGAAGGTAATGTAAAATTCCAATTTTGTAAGTTTTGGTATGCAGAAGGATGTGTTCCTGAGGGAGAAACTTAAAATAGTGTTTAAGACGTCTTTTTGCACCAATACATTTTTATAGAAATGTATTGAAAAGATGTAGTCTAAACATTAACAAAAAATTCAACAAATTATGACAAAATAACTTGAGTAAATAACTTCAGTTTGATATAATCAAGCTGAAGTTATTTTTAGATATGTGAGTTGCATAATATTAATAGAAAGGGCGGATATTTTATGGAAGAAAATAAAGATAAGTGCTGTGCAAATTGTGGTAAAGATGAAGAATTGGAGAAAATGCTTTTTGTTTATAAGCAAGATAAAGATAATTTGATTCAAATATTAAATGATGTACAAGAACATTATGGTTATATTCCAAAACATGCACAAGTTGCTGTATCAGAATACTTAAGTATTCCTATGGCAGAAATATTTGGAGTTATTACATTTTATTCAAGATTTACTCTAAAACCAAAAGGAAAATACCATATTGCTGTATGCTTAGGGACAGCTTGCTACGTAAAGGGATCACAAAAAATAATGGATAGATTAGAAGATAGATTAGGTATAAAAACAGGAGAAACAACAGAAGATGGTAAATTTTCAATAGAAGCAACAAGATGTGTAGGAGCATGTGGACTTGCACCAGTATTTACTGTTAATGGAGAAGTATATGGAAAAGCTACTGTTCAAAAATTAGATAAAGTGTTAGATGAATTAGCTTAAAAGAGAATATTAATAGAAATTTAATTAAAAAATGAAGGGAGTGCTAGTAAAATGAAAACAATAGAAGAGATTGCAAAAATTAGAGAAGATAAGAAAAAAGAATTAGAACTACGCACAAATAAAATTCTAAATACTCGGTGAAAAACATATTTTGGTATGCCAAGGAACAGGGTGTACATCTTCTAAATCACCAGAAATTTTGGAAAATTTTAAAAGAATTATTAAAGAAAAGAACATAGAAAATGTAAGGGTTATTAAAACAGGGTGCTTTGGGCTTTGTGCAAAAGGTCCTATTGTTATAATAAGACCAGAAGATACTTTTTATGCTATGGTAAAACCAGAAGATTGCAATGAAATTATTGAAAGTCACATTGAAAAAGGAGAGATTGTAGAACGTTTACTTTGTAAGGATACTTATGGAAGTAAAGTTAAAAGTTTAGATGAATTAAATTTCTACAAAAAGCAAAAAAGAATTGCACTTAAAAACTGTGGAGTAATAAACCCAGAAGATATAGATGAATACATAGCATTTGATGGATATTTGGCATTAGAAAAAGTTTTAAAAAGTATGAGTTCAGATGAAGTTATAAATATAATAAAAGAATCACGGACTTCGTGGACGTGGTGGAGCAGGTTTTCCAACAGGAATGAAATGGGAATTAACAAAAGCATCACAAAGTGATATAAAATATGTGGTATGTAATGCAGACGAAGGAGACCCACGGTGCATTTATGGATAGGAGCATATTAGAAGGAGATCCACACTCTGTTATTGAAGCAATGGCAATTGCAGCATATGCAATAGGTGCAAATAAAGGATATATTTATGTAAGAGCAGAATATCCAATTGCAGTAAAAAGATTTGACATTGCCTTAAAACAAGCAAAAGATTATGGAATATTAGGGGACAATATTTTTGAAAGTAATTTTTGTTTTGACATAGAAATACGACTAGGTGCAGGAGCATTTGTATGTGGAGAGGAAACAGCTCTTCTAGAATCTATAGAAGGAAGACGTGGTCAACCAAGAGTAAAACCTCCATATCCAGCAGTAAGCGGATTATGGGGAAAACCAACTCTAATAAATAATGTTGAAACATATGCAAATATTGCACAAATAATATTAAATGGAGCTAAATGGTATTCTTCTATTGGAACAGAAAAATCGAAGGGAACAAAAGTGTTTGCATTAGGAGGAAATGTGAACAATGTAGGACTTGTAGAAGTACCAATGGGAACAACACTTCGTGAAATTATATATGACATTGGTGGAGGAATACCAAATGGTAGAGACTTTAAAGCAGCACAAACAGGTGGACCATCAGGAGGATGTATACCAAAAGAACACTTAGATACACCAATAGATTATGAATCATTAAAAGAGATTGGGTCTATGATGGGGTCACGGTGGACTTATTGTAATGGACGATACAAAATGTATGGTAAGTCTTGCAAAATTTTATTTGGAATTTACAGTAGATGAATCTTGTGGAAAATGTACACCATGTAGAATTGGAACAAAAAGGATGCTAGAAATACTAGAAAAAATATGTAATGGAGAAGGAAAAGAGTTAGACATATATAAACTAGAAAAACTAGCACTAAACATAAGAAATGCAAGTATTTGTGGGTTAGGGCAAAGTGCACCAAATCCAGTACTTAGTACATTAAAATACTTTAAAGACGAATACAAAGAACATGTTATAGACAAAAACTGTAGGGCATTAGAATGCAAAAAAATGGCAAAAATTACAATTAATGAAGAAAAATGTAAAGGTTGTGGATTATGCCAAAAAAATTGTCCAGTAAATGCAATAAAAGGAGAAGCAAGACAGATAAGACAAATAGACCAAGACAAGTGTATAAAATGTGGAACATGTTTAACTAGTTGCCCATTTAAAGCAATTGGAAATTAAAACTCCAAGTAGCCAATTAAATAAAGCGGACTGCAAACCAAAAAAATAAGGAGGTACCCAAATGGAAGAAGAATTAATAAACTTAACTATTGATGGAATAGATGTAAAAGTAAAAGCAGGAACAACCATATTAGATGCTGCAAAACAAGCAGGAATAGACATACCAACATTATGCTTTTTAAAAGACATAAACGAAGTTGGAGACTGTAGAATGTGCATTGTAGAAGTAGAGGGAAGACGAGGATTTGCAACATCATGTATTCAAAAAGTAGAAGAAGGTATGGTTGTAAAAACCAACACACCAAATGTACTAGAAGCAAGACATGTAATTTTAGATTTAATTGTATCAAATCATGAAAAAAGCTGCCTAACTTGTACAAGGTCACGGAAACTGTGAATTACAAGACTTATGTACAAAATTTAACATACAAAATATTGAATTTGAAGGAGAAAGAACAGAACATAAAATAGATAATCTATCTCCATCAATAGTAAGAGACTTTAATAAATGTATTTTATGTAGAAGATGTATTGCAGCATGTAAGAATATGCAAAAAATAGGAGCGATAGATTGCATAAATCGTGGGTTCAAATCATGTATATCTACTGTAGGAGACCATAGCTTAAATGATGTAAATTGTACATTTTGTGGTCAATGTATAGAAGCTTGTCCAACAGGAGCACTTCATGAGAAAGAAAGCATTGATGAAGTATGGGTAAAATTAAAAGATGAAGAAACAAAGGTAATAGTACAAACAGCTCCAGCTGTAAGAGTTGCGTTAGGTGAAGAATTCGGAATGGAAATTGGGCAAAATGTTACAGGAAAAATGGTAACAGCATTAAAACGTTTAGGATTTGATAAAGTATTTGATACAAACACAGGGGCAGATTTTACAATTATGGAAGAAGCAAATGAATTTATAGAAAGAGTACAAAATAATGGAGTACTTCCTATGATTACATCTTGTAGTCCAGGATGGGTAAGATATATTGAAATGAACTATCCAGAATTATTACCACATTTATCAACTTGTAAATCTCCACATCAAATGTTTGGAGCATTACTAAAAACATATTATGCTGAAAAAGAAGGAATCGACCCAAATAAAATTTACGTTGTATCTGTTATGCCATGTATTGCAAAAAAATTTGAAAGACAAAGAAATGAAATGAAAAATAATGGAATGTATGATGTAGATGCGGTACTAACAACAAGAGAACTTGCAAGAATGATAAAACAAGCAAATATAGAATTTAATGAATTAGAAGATACTACATTTGATAATCCAATGGGAGAAGCAACAGGAGCAGCAGCTATTTTTGGTACAACAGGTGGGGTTATGGAAGCAGCACTAAGAACAGCACAAGATACATTAACGGGAGAAGATTTAGATAAAATAGATTTTGAGATTATACGTGGTGGAGATGGAATAAAGCGAGGAAGTGTAAATATTGCAGGAGATAACATAAATGTAGTTGTAGCAAGTGGACTTGCTAATGCACAAATTATATTAGATGAAATAAAGCAAAAAAAAGCAGATTATCAATTTGTAGAAATAATGGCATGTCCAGGAGGATGTGTAATGGGTGGTGGGCAACCTATAAAAAGTTCTAAAATAAGAAGAGAAGTAGATGTAAGAAAAAAACGTGCAGATGCATTATATACGATAGACGAAAAAAGTGTAATTAGAAAATCACATGAAAACCCTGTTGTAAAAAAAATATATGAAGAGTTTTTAGAAAAACCAGGAAGCCATAAGGCACATGAATTATTGCATACAGAATATGCAAAGAGGGAGAAATATAATATATAAGAATATACAACAAACATTTATCTATATGAGTAAGTGTTATAAGAACCTTTCGTCTAGTATATAGGACTGATGAAAGGTTCTTATAAATTATTAAAGAAATATTATAAAAAACTAT
>CATKFT010000227.1 GCA_949747745.1 uncultured Clostridia bacterium | reverse complement strand
TTCACCACCTTTCTTTTTTAGTTTATATAAATATTATAAAATGTTAAAATTTAAAAGTCTAACCAATGAAAAATTTTTTAATAGGATTTTTGATTTTTCGTCTTTTAATTTGTTTTATAACTTTATTGATTTCTTTTTGTTTGTACTTTTCATTAATATTTAAACTTTTAACATAGGGCATTTCAGTGCCATTATTTAAAAGGTCTTTTATTTCTTTAATAATTCTTTGTACATCAATATTATTGTTCTTTTTCTTGTTCATCTAAAATTCTCCTTTCTTGAAACAATTTAGTTGCAATAAATTCTGCATAATCATTAATTAGTTCATCAATTGTGAGCTCATTTGTATAAATAACATTTGAAATTCTTAATTTATCTAACATAAATCACTAAATCTCCTTTCATTCCTAAACATGACTAAAATATAAGAAATTGTTCATGTTTTTGTAAAAATTAAAAAAACACTGCAACTAAAAGTTGCAATGTCAAAATTGATTAGATATAAATATTTACTATAACTAATATAGCATATGTATTGTCAAGAATTGTATTAACAAAATGTTTAAACAAATTGTTTAAACATTAAAAAAAATTCTTAAAGCTTACAAGTATGGGAGATACGAAGGAAATGTCCCAGTGGGACATTTTAAAAAGAAGATTTGAAAATCTTGTTAAAACCACTGATATTAATGCATACAAAGCAACTGCTCCAATGGAGTAATTTGTAAATTATAAATAAAAAGTTAGTAAAATAATTGAATATAAAATTGTCCGTCAAATGACTGACAAAATAGGTATGTGTCATACTAGTTGAAAGCTCTACTTTCAAGCTGTTTGTGGCTGGCTGTCGGACAGCTATTCTTGCTCTACGAGAAATTTTAGTAAAAATATCTTATTTTGTTGAGAAGAAAATCATTTTATGATAAAATAAGAAAAAAACTATGAGGTACAATATGGAAGAAAAAGTAAAACCTTTTGTTAAATGGGCTGGAGGAAAAGGAAGTCTATTAAATCAAATAAATAAGTATTATCCTATCTCATTAAAAAATGGAAAAATAGATTGCTATATAGAACCATTCATAGGTGGTGGTGCAGTTTTAATAGACATATTACAAAATTATAAAGTAAAAGAAGCATACGCTTTTGATATAAATTTAGATTTAATAAATTCATATAATGTTATAAAGAATAATGTTAATGATTTAATTGATAAACTAAAAATGAAAGAAAAAGAATTCTTGAGTTTTGATTTAAAAGACAGAAAAGAATATTTTTATAATATAAGAAATGAATATAACTCATACAAATTACAAAAAAATGAAATGTCAATAGATAAAGCTGTTCAATTTATATTTTTAAATAAAACATGTTTTAATGGATTATATAGAGTAAATAAATCAGGAGACTTTAATGTTCCAATAGGAAATTATAAAAATCCTACAATATGTGATGAAAAAAACCTAAAGGCATTATCAAAGCTTATTAAAAAAGTTAAATTTGAATATGGAGATTATAAATCAAGTAAAAAATATGTAAAAGAAAATACATTTATATATTTTGATCCTCCATATAGACCTTTGAATATAACTTCTGGATTTACTTCATATACAAAAGAAGATTTTAATGATGAAAATCAAAGAGAATTAGCTAAATTCTATAAAGAATTAAGCGATAAGGATATTAAAGTAATGTTAAGTAATTCTAATCCTAAAAATACTAATAAAGAAGACAGTTTTTTTGAAGATATATATAATGGATTTAATATAAATGAAGTCTATGCAAAAAGAATGATAAATGCTAACTCTAGTGGAAGAGGAACGATATCAGAGTTATTAATAACTAATTATGATTTAGTATCAAATAATCATTATGGAGAAATAGAATGTATATAGAGAAATACTATTTTGAAACTGATAATTTTAAATTAATATATGCTGATGTATTTAGAGCAATAAAAAAGATATATGATAAAAGTATAGATATGATATTTGCAGATCCACCATATTTTTTATCTAATGATGGTATAACTTGCAGTGGTGGAAAAATGGTAAGTGTAAATAAAGGCGAATGGGACAAGACTTTATCCATTAAAGAAAAGCATAAATTTAATAAAAAATGGATAAAAGAGTGTTATAGAATACTAAAAGATAGTGGAACAATTTGGATAAGTGGAACGTTGCATAACATATATTCAATAGGTATGGCATTAGAGGAAGAAGGATTTAAAATAATAAATAATATAACATGGCAGAAAACAAATCCACCACCAAATCTTGCTTGTAAAACATTTACTCATTCTACAGAAACTATTATTTGGGCAAGAAAAGATTTAAAAAATATAAAATATACATTTAATTATCAAATTATGAAAGAGTTAAATGATAATAAACAGATGAAAGATGTTTGGACCACTTCTTTAACAAAACCATCAGAGAAGAAGTGTGGTAAACATCCAACACAGAAACCTTTAGAAATATTAGACAAAATAATATTAGCTTCAACAAAAGAAAATGACTTAATTTTAGATCCATTTTGTGGAACTAGTACAACGGGAATATCAGCAGTAAATTTAAATAGAAGATACATAGGAATAGATAATGAGAAAAATTATATAGAAATATCTAAAAAAAGATATGAACAAGTATAGGAGGAAGATTATGGCTAGAAATTTTAATGAGTGGTTGTCTACTTTTGAAGATAGCATTGCTAGTTGGAGATATTATACTGACTTTGATAAAGTGTATAGAAATGTAAATAAGATAAAGAATGAACTTAATTTATTGAATGGATTGATAGGAAGCAAAAATATAGAGCAAGAATTTAAAGAATTAATAGAGGAATATCCTAATGTGTTGAAAGCTATTCCAATCCTTATAGCCAAAAGAGAGAAAGTAGTAATTATAAAAGATGCTATACAAGATTACTATTATAATTTTACTAAGATGAATTATTCAATAGAAGAATATTCAATGTTTATGAGAAAAACAGGTATATACGATTTATTAGAAAATCATTTAGTTTCAAATTTGTATGATTATGTTACAGGTGTAGAAGTTGGTATGGACACTAATGCTAGGAAAAATAGAACTGGTGATGCTATGGAAGACTTAGTAGAAAGTTATATAGTAAAAGCTGGTTTTGTTAAAGAGCATAATTATTATAAAGAAGTTACATCTAAACAATTAAAAGAAAAATGGAGCATAGATTTAAAAGAAATTTTAAAACATATAGATGTTGAGACAAAAAATAAAAAAGTAAAGATGGCAGAGAAAAGATTTGACTTTGTAATTGAAAAAAATAATACTTTGTATTTAATAGAAACGAATTTTTATGGTTCACAAGGTTCAAAATTAAATGAAACTGCTAGAAGTTATAAAATGTTAAATGAAGAATTGAAAAAAATAAGAGGTATAAAATTTGTATGGTTTACAGATGGCAAAGGATGGAATACAGCAAAAGGTAATTTAGAAGAAACATTCAATGAAATGGATGATATTTATTGTATTGCTGAAATGAAAGATAATATAATGAGTAAAATATTTTAATTCATAATAAAAATAAAAGGGCAACTTTTATTTTTAGGGTTGTCCTTTAAAATTAAAGAGGAGGAATGTTTATTCAATATAATCCAACAGATTTTAAATTAGAAAATACTTCAGTATGGAGTTTTAAAGAGAGAGGAAATTGGGCAACTCACAAAGGAGATTATAGAGGAAATTGTCCACCACAAGTACCAAGAAATTTAATATTAAAATATACAAAAGAAAATGATATAGTATTAGATCCGTTTTGTGGAAGCGGTACAACAATGATAGAATGTAAATTATTAAATAGAAAAGGGATAGGTATTGATGTAAATGAAAGCGCATTAAAGTTAGCTAAAAGTAGGCTAAGGTTTAATTATGAAACTATTTATGAACCGAAATTAATAAAAGCTAATTCAACTAATTTACGAAAGATTATACCAGACAATAAAATAGATTTTATATTTGCTCATCCCCCATATGCAGATATAATTAAATATAGTAAAGTTATAAAAGAAGATATATCAAGATTAAATTTACAAGAGTTTTTAAATCAAATAAATTTATTTTCAAAAGAATGTTTTAGAATCTTAAAAAAAGATAAAATTTGTTCAATTCTAATAGGAGATATTAGAAAAAATAAAAATGTTATTCCATTAGGTTTTTATATTATGAATATTTTTATTCAAACTGGTTTCAAATTAAAAGAGATAATTATAAAAGAACAACATAATTGCAAAATGACGGAATATTGGAAAAATAACAACAAAGATTTTTATTTGTTAGCACACGAGTATATTTTTATACTAAAAAAATAAAGTATATCTTTAAATATGATAAAAAATATGGTAAAATATTCTTAAATTGGAGGAAAAAATGGAGAATAATGAAGAAAAGGTATTTAATGCCATATTAGAAAATTTTAAGAAAGAATATACAATACCAAAAAAAATAGATGCATTTAATATATTTGTACCATATCAAATTTGCAAAAATAAAATGATAGGTGTCGAAGAAGCGATGGAAAGTTGTGTAGATGGAGGAAACGATGGCGGAATAGACAATATATTTATATTTGTAAATGATATGTTAATAAAAACGAAAGAAGATTATGAAAAATTAAATATTACTCGTAATCCACAAAATATATTAGAAATATTTATTATGCAAAACAAAAAAACAAATGGTTTTTCACCAGATACATTAAATAAGCTTTATGTAACTTTTCAAAACATATTTGATGAAAAATTTAATATTGAACAATTAGAAAAAAACTATAATTTTGAACTTATTGAACAAATCTTACTTTTCAGGAAAATAATGGATGATATACCCAATTTTTATACCGATAAAATAAGTATGAACTTTATATATTCTACAGTGGCAAAAGATATAAATATATCACAACATGTTATAAATTCACAAAAATTATTGATGGAACTAATTAAAAATAACATGTGTATAGATAACGTTAATATAGTATATAATGGTATAAAAGAATTAAAAAAACTATATGATAGCGGTTTTTCTTCGTGTGTACAATTAAAGACTAAGAATATGATTTCAGATACTTATGTAGATGAAAATAATGAAGCTTGTATAGTTTTAAGTACAATCGATGATTATTATGAGTTTTTATCATCAGAAGAAGATGAATTGAAAGAATATTTATTTGAAGCAAATATTAGGGATTTTCAAGAAAAAAACAATGATGTAAATGATGAAATTTTAAGAACACTAAACGAACGAAGTAATGTGGATTTTTGGTGGTTAAATAATGGAATAACTATATTGGTGGAGCCAATACGAGTTTTCGTCGAACTTTTTGAAAACCTTGATATAACTAAATTTGAAGACTATCAAAAAGTTTCGATAGAACACAAAAACTTAAGCCGTTTCAAAAGAAACGGTCTTTTTTTGACTAAAAATATTAAAAAAAGGGAATTTTTTAACTTACGTAGATAGAGCGCAAAAACAATATGGAAATTTAGGGAATTTTAATAATCAAGTAAAAAATAGTTGGAGATATATAAGCAAAAGATTAGTAAAAGTAAAAAAACAGACTAAAACAAGGCGTTTTTGTTGACAAACGCCTTATTTTAGTTTAATATATAGTGGGGGCGAAAAAATGATATATACATATAATGAATTGAAAAATAATGGATTGGATAATTATAACATAAACAAAAAAGTAGTAAACAAAGAACTATATAAGATTGAAAGTGGTCTATATTCGGATACTGAAAAATACAATCCTTTGGAATATATTGTGAAAAGATATCCTAATAGTATTTTTACATCTGAAAGTGCATTTTTCTATTTAGGATTAACTGATTATATACCTAGCAAATATTTTTTAGCTACAAAACACAATGCCAAGAAAATATTGAATGATAAAATAGAGCAAATATTTATGGCAAATCATTTTTTTGAAATTGGAAAAAGTCAAGTAAATTATAATAATGTTCAAATAAATATTTATAACAAAGAGAGAATGTTAATTGAACTAATAAGAAATAAGAATA
>CATKFT010000226.1 GCA_949747745.1 uncultured Clostridia bacterium | reverse complement strand
TCTTTTATTCTAATTAAAAACTTATTTATATTTCCATCCTGTTCTTTTTTATTTTTAATAACTTTTGTAACTATTTCATATTTTTTATTAACTTTACTTTCATTAGTAATATTATTAATGGTATTATTCCTATATTTTTCAATGTCTATATAATTTTTAAAAACTTGACTTTTTTTAATAAAGTGACTATTTTTAATAGTGTTACAAATATTAGATAATAAATTTAGAATTATTTTATTAAATATTACAATTCCTATTGTTGCAGTAAAAGACAAAATTAGTCCTATGTCGTTAATACTAAATGGATTTTGTATTAATATAATAAGAAGTGATGTACTTATATTTGTTATAATATCACTTTTCCTATATAATAAATTTGCACAAATACTAAGTATAGCCATAATGCAAGCTCTTTTAACAGATGGCATTTCTCCTGTTAGGAAAACAAAAAATATTAGTAAAATAATTATACAAACTTTAGCTATTTTCTTATGAATTTTTAACGTAGTAAATACTGAACTAATGCACAATACAATATATGATACATGCATTCCAGATACTGCTAGTATATGTGATAAACTGCTATTTCTAAAATCTTCTTTTACATCCTCTTGTAATTCATCATCATATCCTATTAATATACCTGATAATAAACTTTTATTAGGTTCTTTTTGTATATTATCATTTATAATTTTTCTTATCATAATTGCCATATTATTGGCTAATTTTTTTATTATACTTGTTTTTTCCTTTCCAATTACCTCACAAGTATTTGTTTTTACTGTACCATAAATCCCAATGGACTTTAAATATTCCTTATAATTAAATCCATTATAATTCCTTTGTATTTCTGGTTCTATAAAATTTCCTTGAAATTTTATTTTATCTCCATATTCAAGATTTACTTTTTCCTTTAAATTTAAATATAAATAAGTATTTTTATATTTTTTACTATTATCTACAGTTTCTACTTTTATTTTATATTGTAATCCATATTGCTTTTCTTTTGGTATACT
>CATKFT010000225.1 GCA_949747745.1 uncultured Clostridia bacterium | reverse complement strand
TGATATAAAAAATTAAACGGACATAAAAAAATCTCAAAATACTACAACGGTGAGCAAATAAAAAAATAGGATGGTTTATATTCAATTTTAGAAAAATATATAGTATAATGTATCTGTGTTAAAAAATTGTCATTACATAGAATATGTGCTGATACCATGAAAATGGGTAAAGCTGATAAGTCAGAAATTACTTTGTGAAAAAAGGTAAAGTAGATAAAATAATTAGATATTATGGTTTTTATAGAAAAAAACATTTTCTTCATCCTACTATGCATCTTCTTATTAGGGAACATGTTAAAGTTTGGAGAAAACATCTTCTTAAATATCAATCTAGTATTTTATTAAGTTTTAATAGAGATCCTTATAATTGTCCTAAATGTGATACCAAAATGAATTTTGTCCTCTGTATTAATTAGAAATGAGGTTTTATTATGTTTGATTTTAATGCTTTTCCATTTAAATTAAGTGGTAAGACAGTTGCTTACATCTGTCCAAAATGTAAATACAAATTTGATGCTCCTATTGAAGCTGTTTTAGAATTTGAACAAGAAGATGATTGGAATGGCTTACCTATTTCAACTCCACCTTATACTATCTGTGCTAAGTGTAATTTTGATAAATGCGTTCCAATGGACTATCATTCTAAAAGAGGTTTTCATCACATTTATAAGGATAATTAGCTTTTCTCTATTTTTATATATTCCCATTTCCAAATTATATGATTTGGTTTATTTTTGTTGTTTTTCTTTATCTTCACTCTTCCATTTCTTTTGTATGACTTTCATATTATATAAAGAAAAGGGAAAGAACTGCATAAATAGATGCTGTCCTTTCCTACTTCTCTTGTCTTTAATCGTGTTCCCAAGTATATTTGACTATGCTAACAATTCCGTAGCAACTTACCACAGCTAACAGCAAAGACAAAATGCTAACAACGATTGGATTGGTTACTTGGTTAAAGAGTGGCCAGGTTTCAAGCAAGAAACTCATAGGTCAAACGCAGTGGAATAGACACCACGAAAAAAATATGGTATAATATTTAAGTATTTGTTAATATAAAATTAATAATTATATGATAAATTAATATACAAAAGATAATTAGTAAAACAAAAATGAAGCAATAGATGTAGTAAAAGAGGGTGTAATTATGGATAAAAGTAAATCTAAAGAAGTGAAAAAATTACTTGTTAAAATTTTTTGGATTTTCTTAATAGGAAGCATTATCGGTTGTATAATGGAAACAATTGTTGGAATAATATTTGATAAAACTTTTAAAATTAGACAAGGTCTAATTTATGGGCCATTTATACCTGTATATGGAATTGGACTAGTTTTATATTATGTTATTATAAGCAATGTAAAAGATATGAAAAAAGTTTTTGCACTTAGTATGTTACTTGGTGGTTGTATTGAATATTTTTGTTCTTTATTTCAAGAAATATGTTTTGGAACAGTATCTTGGGATTATAGTGATATGTTTTTAAATATAGGTGGAAGAACTAGCTTGTTATTTTGCTTTTGTTGGGGAATTGCAGGAGTGCTTTTTATAAAATTTATATTACCAATTATAAAGAAAATGGATATTTATATTTATAGAAATGAATTTAAATATGTTACATTAGTTTTTGCAATTTTTATGGTAATGAATATAGGAATATCTTGTGTAGCAGGTGCAAGGCAAAATGCAAGACAGCAAAAGATTGAACCACATACAAAATTAGATTTTTTCTTAGACAAGCATTATTCTGATAAGGTAATGGATAAGGTTTATTATAATAAAATGAATAGAACAAAAATATCAAATAGGTAGAAAACTTCTATAAAGCCCCCTTTAATTTAAGGGGGCTATTAATAATCTTGACCAAAACTTCTTAAAAATTATTATATAAATTGTATACAGCAGTAATTAATTATTTTTTTAAATAATTCTTATTTTAAAGCTTCTATTTTTTGTTCTTCAGTTATATAATTATACTTTACCATTGCAGAAAGAACTGCTTTTTGTCTTTTTTTTGCAAGGTCTAAATTTTTATTTGGAGCATATACACTAGGTGCATTAGGAATTCCTGCAAGAAGAGAGGCTTCATTTAGTGTTAAATCTTTTGGTTCTTTATTAAAATATCCGAAGGCTTGCTTCTCTAATTCCATAATATCCATTTCCATAGTATATAATATTAATATATAATTCTAAAATATCATTTTTAGAATAATTCTTTTCTAAATCAAATGCTACAAATAATTCTGCTACTTTTCTTGTAAAACGTTGTTCTTGGGTGAAATATAAAAGTCTTCCTGTTTGTTGAGTAATAGTACTTCCGACCGTGCTACTATATCTTTTTCTCGTATATTTTCAATCATGGACCTAGTAGTTGTTATAATATCTATACCGGAATGATCTTTGAATCTATGATCTTCAATAGCAATAAGAGCATTTTTGAAATCATCAGAAATATCATTAATAGATACATAATTTTCATCTTTTTTTATTTTTGCTATTTTATCAGCAATACTAGTTCCGATTAATTGCTTCATTATACATAGAATATCCCATAAAAGTTATTCCTCCAACAACTAATATTACTAATATAACAATAGCAAGAAACATTCTTTTCAAAAATTTCATAAATTATCTCACATCCCTTTTTTACATTATATACTATTTTTTGAAAATATCCAATTAATTTTTTATTAATATTGGACAAATAATCTTCTTGTTTTTATAGAAGAAATGTGGTTTTATATGTTAGAGTTATTAGGCTGTACATTTACAGTAGAATAATTTGTATAAATTACCATACCAGGTTTTGCATTTGTTTGTTTTCTTACAAACCTTACAAAAGTGTAATCTACAGCTACATTAGAAGAATTATAGGCTTTACTGTGATATGCTGCAATGCTTGCACATTTATTTATTAAAGTTTGTTCTATTTCATCTCCATTTGTTTTTAAAATAACATGACTACCATGTATATCTTTTGTATGGAACCATAAGTCATTTTTATGAGCAAATTTTAGTGTTAAATAATCATTTTGTTTATTGTTTTTTCCTACATAGATGGTATATCCATCTATAGTATAGATAATTGGAGAAAATTCTTCTTCAGTTTGTTTAGTTTTTTTAGAATGCTTATTTTTTGATGATTTATTTCTAACATTTTTATTATTTTTTAAAGTATCTTTAAATATTACATTTTCTGATATTTCATCATATATTGCATGAACATCAGAAATGTTTTTTGCATTTTCTAATTCATAAACTATACTTTCTATATAATTTATTTCATTTGAAGTATCACTTTTTTGTTTATTTACTATTATACAGGCATTTTTTAATTTATTGTACTTTTTAAAAAACTTTTTTGCATTATATGAAGGAGAAATAGTTTTATCTAAAGGTATTGTTATTTTAGTATTATCATAATAATTTTCCAGTTCTATTTTGTCTAAGTTTTTATTATTATCTATTTTATATAAATTAGCAGTAATAATCTCACCATATAGTTTATAAATATCCTTATTTGAACATTCTTCAAGCTTTTTGTTTATATTGCTAAGTCTAGAGGTATATTTTTTTAATTCTGCTAAAATTAATTTTAGCATACTATTTCTATACGTTATAAATTCTTCAATATTTTCTTTTTCTAAATAGAAATCATCAATAAAGAAATTAACTTTAAAAGGCTCTTCATCATTAGATATATCTATTACATAGTCATTTTTATTTGAAGTTTTATATAGTAAACAACTAAGATTTTTAGAATTTACAATATGTTTAATTTCATTATAAAGTGTTTCAAGGTTATCTTTTGATATATTATTAGTAAGAGATAGTTTTTGTAATAAATATTCTAAAAAAGTTTTACTAATACCAGTAAATGTATTTGAAATTATATTAATACAATCTATAGATGTGCAATAAAAATCTTTATTTGATATGGGAATATTGGTATTATAGATATCATTAGATGTACTATTAAAAAAATTATCATTTAATATAGCTTTGTAAAATTCTTCAAAAGAATTAATATTAAGAAAATCAAGTTTATCTCCTAATGGAAGTACGTATTCATGTGCAGGAAGAATATCTCTTGTTGAATTTGAAAAAGTATCTAAATGTCTTATACTATCTATTATCATATTATTTTCATTTAAAAGAATGATATTTCCATGTTTTCCCATAAGTTCAATTACAAGTTTTTTAGTAATGAAATCGTTTAATTCATTAAAACCTGTAAGTTCAATAGTAATAATTCTTTCTAAACCATTATTGGAAATTGAATTTATTTTCATACCAATTAGATGCTTTCTAAGTAACATACAAAAATTAGGTGCACTAAGTGGATTTGGGCGAGAGGTAGTAGTTATATGCATACGACAATTTGAAGAATCAATATTTATTAATAGTAAAAGGTTTTTTCCGGTTAGCATAAATACCTAATAAAATTTCATTTTTATTAGGCTGAAAAACTTTATTTATTTTGCCATTTATAAGGCTAAAACTTAATTCATTAATTATTTGTCTTGTTACAATTCCATCAAAAGCCATTAGAAAATCAATCCTTTTTCGATATTTTTAATATATTTCATATTACAGATATTTATAATTTTTCAATTGCTACAATAAGTAAAATTAGTAAATATTGTTTTATCTTAGTAAAGAGTTAAATTTGACTATAATTCCTAAAACATTACAAGAAGTTTTCTTTAAGAGTGTTCATTAAATTTAACAATACAATGAATATTTTTCTCATCAAATGTTTTAAGTACAATATAATGAGAAGAATCTATTTTACAGTAAAAACATTTTAATGTTTCACCAAGTTTTGATTCTTTTTTATACATAATTTCAAAAGAATCAAAAGAAATATTTTCGTAAACTATAGAAGGTAATACTTCATATGCTATATCCAAATAAGTAACATTATGTACATGCATATTAATATCTATATCTCTTCTTTGCACAGTGTAGTTAGAAGTAAAAGAAAATTCTTTAGGTTCTAATAATTTATTTGGTTCAGGCTCATCTAAAAATACCTTTTTAGTTTCTAAATGATATGGAGCAATAACATCATCTGAAATTTTAATTAAACTCATTGTTTTTGCATCTATTAGAACCCATTTTGTAGTTGCAATTGCAATTTTATTATTATTGTTATCATATACTTCAAAATCACGATAAGTGTAAAATTTTGCAGTATCTCTTGCCCAAGTTTTTACTAAAATAGTTTCACCATATAATGGTCTTTTAAATACTTTAACTTTCCAATTTAATAATATCCAAGTAAGACCAGTTTTTTCAATATCATTTAAACCAAAACCAACTTGACTAGAATGCATTCCTGCAATGTCTTCTAAAAAACCAAGTAAAGCCTTGTTTGTTAATTTATTACTTTTTCCTACATCACGAAAACCTATTTCAAAATTATGTTCTATAATAGCCATTTATATTCAACTCCTACAAATTTTTATTAAATTATTGACAAAAGTTATTGTAACACATATAATAAAATTTGTAAATTAGAAAAATGCTTCCATAGCTCAGTAGGTAGAGTGCTACCTTGGTAAGGTAGAGGTCACGGGTTCAATTCCCGTTGGAAGCTCCAACGACATATCTGTTCGAACTTTATAGAACAGATAGATATGAAAATCAATC
>CATKFT010000224.1 GCA_949747745.1 uncultured Clostridia bacterium | reverse complement strand
ATAAATATTTTTACTAAAAACAAAAAAAATATTTATATATATAATAAAAAGTTATGGAAAAATTTATTGAAACAAATAGTTTGTAGTAAAAAAATTTTTTAATTTATTGTTGAATATTGACAAAAATGTATTTTTTTTATATCTTTATAGTAATGAATTATACAAGAAAAAAACTATTTAATATTAAGAAAGAAGGTTACAAATTGGGGACGAATATATATGATGAAAGAAATACAGTAAATGAACTTACAGGATCTGAATGGAAATTTGCTACAAAAACAGTTATATTTAAACCATATCCAGTAAATATGCAACATAAATTAAGGTCAGAACATGGAGGGCAAAAACCGCCAGAACTATGTGCAGATATAATAAAAATATTTACTAAAACAGGAAATGTAGTATTAGATCCATTTATGGGTGTTGGAGGGACTCTATTAGGAGCAAGTTTAGTAAATAGAGAAGCGATAGGAATAGACATTACAAGCAGATGGATTGATATATATAAAGAAGTAAATAGATTAGAAAACCTAGAAGAACAAAGAACAATATTAGGAGATTCACAAGAAAAATTAGATGAAATTCAAGATGAATCAGTAGACTTTATTTTAACAGATGTACCATATTGGAACATAGATGCACTAAGCCAAACAAGAAATAAGAAAAAAGCTAGGCAATCAAAATTAAATAACTTTGAAAATGATACTAAAAATCAAACAAAAGAAGAATGGCTACAAGAAATGTATGATATATTATATAAAGCTTCAAGGAAACTAAAAACAGGTAAATATATGGCTATTTTTATAGGAGATATGTATAGAGATAAAGAGTATCACTTTTTATCTGCAGAACTTGCTATGAAAATAAAAGAAGATGCAGAAGATTTGAAAATGAAATCTAATATTGTTTGGGCAGATAACAGTAAATCGTTACATGTTTTCGGATATCCAAGGGCATATGTACCATCTTTAATGCATCAAAACATATTAATTTTTAGAAAGGAGATATAAAATGTTATTACCACAAATGGAATATAAGTTTAAAAATTTAACTAAAGAAGAATATAGTAATGGAAAAGTATTTTATTTTTATTGTGATAATTTACAAGAAGGTGTACATATATTGTCTTGGTTAGAAGAATATAATCCTGAAATGCGTCTAGTAAAAAGGGGATATAAAGGAATTTCGAATTATATTTCTGTTTATGACATTTGTGGAGAAAAATATACAATAATTATATGTTCATTTTACCATAATGGAGAACTTCCAACACTTGTAAGACAACTTATATTTAAAATTGATAAACCAGATGTTGTTATATATTTAGAAAATGAGAACAAAATTATTTGTGCTATAGAAAATACACAAACTGGTTTTATTGGTAATGCTACATGGCAAAGACATGGAAGAATAATGAATTTTTTAAAAGAAGGTATTCCTTTTATATTTTTTGCGTACTATTCTAAAAAAGATAATTCCCAAAATAAAATTAGAAAGCCAAGTCCACTATTAGTACTATCATTTTTTGCTTTATCTATACAATATAAAACTCCAGCAGTGTTATCATTATTTGAACATGAAGACGAAAAACAAAATTTCAAAAATAAAGATGGATCAAAAATGATAGATACAAGAAAAGAATCATTAAGTTATTTATTAAGTTTAATGAAAGATGGACAAAACTCAGAAAAAGCTTTTGAAAAACTAAAAAAGTGTTTTTATAATATGAAATATTATTATAAAAAAGGACTTGGAAGAGTCAAAGAAAAGGAACTACCAAAAGAAACATTAAAACTACTAAGAAAGGATAATTTTGAAGATGAAGTAGTAAATAAAATTAAAAATTTAGATACAAATTACCCAATATTTTTTAAAGGAGATAGAAGTAAAAAATATATATTTAAGTGGAAACCAGTTTCAAAAAAACAATTTTATATAAATGAAGAGAATGTTGGAATTAAGGAATATTTAGAAAATCAATTTGACTATGAAGTTGATTTTTATCAATTATCACCTAAGTGTCCAGTAGGAATAACATTTGATACTAAAAAATTAATAGATACATTAAACAAAAAAAGCAATAATTATTGGGAAGATATACTAGAAAAAGTAAATCTTCCAACAATAATAATTCTATTAAGGCTAATGAAAGGTGGAGAGTTATCACTTCCAGACCCATATAATGGAAGAATACCAGCTTTTTATGAGCTATATCAACAATCATTTGGAGAAATGAATTGTATTGTGTATTTAATAGACCATTCTACAAATGACGAATATGAAGTTGAAAAGGCAAAAAATATGAAGATATATAAGCCAATTAGTAATTATGCTACTACATTAGTTGATAGAGATTTAAATATATTTGAACATAATAGTAATAGTACATTAATGGATTCAAGAGGAAAGTATAAAGAGAAAACAACAGAAGATAATGTTACCTCTTTTTTTGAAACTATATTAAACAAAGAAAATATAGAAGCATCATTTATAAATCCACCATCAGGTTCTTGGTCTGATTTCAAATTATGTCCAACAGATAAGTATTTATATATAAATAGAGATAAAGACAGACCAGATATAGCCTATTATGAACCAGAAAGTGGATTATATTACATAGGGGAAAGCAAAGCGGACTACAAATTTTTCAAAAACGAAGAAAAATATAATAAAGAGGTAAATAGAATACATAGATTAGCGGACATAATAAAGAATAATATTGAAATTGATTTTAAATATAAAACATTTATTATATTTAAAGGAAGCGAAGAAAATGGATTAAAAATAATAGAACAAATACATGCAGGGCAAAGAAACAAGATTGACTATGTTATTGTAATACAAGAAGATAATGAAAGTAATGAATATAATATAAAAATGAAGATACTAGAGGTATAAGATGAAATATATAGGAAACAAATCTAGATTAATTAGTTTTATAGAAGAGTGTTTAATAGATTCAAGGATAAATTATAGAAATGTTCTTGTATATGACCTGTTTTCAGGAACAGGAAGTGTTAGTGAATTTTTCTTAAGAAATAATTGTAGAGTATTATCATGTGACAATATGAATTATGCAATTGCAGAGCAGTATAGAAAACTTTTTTTTAGAGAAGAACCAGTTTTTCAAGAATTAAAAGGTATTATTGGATATGAAAAGTTAGATGACATATTAGAATATTTAAATAATTTAGAAGGAAAAGAAGGATACTTTTTCAATAATTTTTGTGAAGAAGGAGAATATAAAAGAAGATTTTTTACAAGTACAAATGCTAAAAAAATTGATGCTATAAGAAATAAGATAGATGAGTGGAAAGAAATATTACCTAAAGAAAAATATATGTTTTTAGTAGGATGTTTAATGAATTCGGCAGATTTTGTATCAAATACAGCAGGAACATATGGAGCATATTTAAAAATATGGAGAAGTATGGCATTAAAAGAATTAAAACTAGAAAAGAGTAATTTTATTAAAGAGGGAAATATAGAACTTTTTACAGATGATGTTATAAGCTTTATTAAAAAAAATGGAAGAGCAGATATTGTATATATGGATCCACCATATAATACAAGGCAGTATCCTGCTAATTTTAGCACTTTAGAAAGTATAGTTGTGAACGATAATCAACAATTAAATGGAAAAACTGGATTAAGAAATTATGAAAAGCAAAAATCCAAATTTGCTATAAAAAAAGAAGTAAATGAAGAATTTAGGAAATTAATAAATGAAATTAAATCAAATTATATTGTAATGAGTTATAGTACAGAAGGAATATTAAAAGGAGATTTTATAATGGATGTATTAAGTACTAAAGGAGAAACTATAGTATATGATACTGTATATAGGAGATTTAAAACTAATGCATGGACAGATGGAGATACGGATTTAAAAGAAATACTATTTATATGTAGAGTAAATAATGAGTAAGAGTTAAAAGAGGATATAATAAAATATCCTCTTTTAATATATATTTAGCAAAGATATAACTAGTTAATTATAGTGAACTATAACTGCAAAAGTTAAATACCATTTTTAACAATATGATGCAATTACGTAACATATCTTGACATAGTTCTATATAAAGGATAAAATGTATACAAATAAAGTATTATATTGAAAAACTTGAATAGAAGCAAATAAACAAGTACATACTAAAGTAAAAGAAGGAAAATAAGGAGGACAAAAGAACGTGGAAGAAGTTACAAGAAAATTAATAGGAAGTAAATTGGATGGAAGACATGGAATAACCCTAATAGCACTTGCTATTAGTAGGAAATGCGTTCGATATGAGGAAAGAGCTTGAAAGCCATGTGAGAGAAGAGAAAAAGAGAGAAAAGTTTAGCCGAGTT
>CATKFT010000223.1 GCA_949747745.1 uncultured Clostridia bacterium | reverse complement strand
GGAAAATTTACTAAATAGAAGAAGTTAAAGTGTAATATATTTAGTTTGCTATAAATTATTAAAAATAGATATAATTTATTTTAATATATACAATTTAATCTAAAAATAGTATAAAACATAATTTGTATAATAGTTTAATACAGTAAGAAATAGTAAAAAATACAAAAAAGGAGAAACAAAAATGGTACAAGAAATCTATATAATAGACGATAATACAGAGCTCTTAAAAACTTTAAAAGATGTATTTAAAAATGACAAAGAATTCTCTTTTAAAGGGGTAAAAACGAAAGATATAGAAATAGCTTTAAAAAATATACCAAGCTTGATAATAATAAACGAAGATAGTATAGATAAGAATATAATAGAATTATGTAATAGAATAAGAGAAGATGATGATAATAGTATAACACCAATTGTAGTAGTAGGAGAGAATTATGAAAAAGATCATAGAATTTCAATACTAAAATTATGTGTAGAATACTATGTAGTAAAGCCTATAGATATAGACTATCTATACTACACAATAAAAAATATAGTAAGACTAATGTATACAAATAGGAGAGTTAGTCCATTAACAGGACTTCCTGGAAATGTACAAATACAAACAGAAATAAAAAAGAGGTTATTAAAAAAAGAAGAATTTGCAATACTATATTTTGACTTAGACTATTTTAAAGCATATAATGACCTATATGGATTTGCAAAAGGAGATGAAATAATAAAATTTACAGCAAGAACAATAGTAAGAAATATACATGCAAGTGATGCAGAGAGTAGTTTTGTAGGACATATAGGAGGAGACGATTTTATAGCTATAGTTTCTGAGGTAGACTATGAACAAATATGTAAAAATGTAATAAAAGAATTTGATGAAAAAGTGCTAGAATATTTTACAAAAGAAGATGCCCAAAGAGGATATGTAGAGGTAGCAAATAGAAGAGGAATAATAGAGCAATTTCCATTAACTTCAATATCAATAGGAGTAGTAGATGTTGAAGAAGGAAGATTTAAAAATTCACTAGAAATAGGAGAAATAGGAGCGCAAGTAAAACATATAGCAAAAACCATGATAGGAAGTTCTTATGTGGTAGATAGGAGAAAAAAATAATAAATGTAGGAGCCCAATTAGTAAGAAATACTAAAAAGATTGCCAAATAGAACTATTGTAAGAATTTGATAAAGTATTAAATAATATGAAGTAATAAAACAACAAAAACTCTCATAAAATAATATAAATTATTTTATGGGAGTTTTTGTAATCATATATACAATATGGCAAACCAAGAAAGGAATATAATTATTATGATATTATTACGAAAAAAGAGAATACTTTTTATAATAACAATGATATTTATTTCAATTTTTACATATTTTTTAGGAATAAACTATAACAAAAACACTGTGCAAACAGTAAGTTTACCAGTAACAAATAAAGTAGTAGTATTAGATGCAGGACATCGGACGGAGAAGATGCAGGAGCACAATCGAAAAATGGTAGTACAGAAAGTTCTACAAATTTAAAAATAGCTTTAAAAGTACAAAATTTATTAGAACAATCAGGGTGTACAGTAATATTAACACGTTCAGATGAAAATGCTATATATGAACAAGATGCTAAAACATTAAGGCAGAAAAAGATATCAGATATAAAACAAAGAGTAAAAATAGGAAATATGACAAGTGCAGATATATTTGTAAGTATACATTTAAATAAAATTCCACAGTCACAATATAATGGTTGGCAAACTTTCTATAAGCAAGGAAATGAAGATAGTAAAAAACTTGCAACAAATTTACAAAATAGCTTAAATGAGGCAATTCAAAAAGAAAACAAGAGAGTGCCATTAAAATTAGATAATGTTTATATAATAAAAAATGTAGAAATACCAACAAGTATAGTAGAATGTGGATTTTTATCAAATCCAGAAGAAGAAAAATTACTATTACAAGATGAATATCAAAATAAACTAGCATGGGGAATATATACAGGAATAATAAATTATTTTTATGAATAAGTAAAATAAATTCTTAAAGAGAAAATAGATATATTTACATGAAATAGCATTTATGCCTCCAATCTCAAAACAAGTGATGGGTAAAAGGAGAAAATAATATTATAAGATATGGAAAAAATGAAAAAGCCAAAAAAGAATAAATCAATATAAAAATCTTTATAAAAACAACTTGCATAAAAATAACACTTTTGGAAAAACTAATTTTAAAAAATTACATACCATTAGGAGCGTGAGTTTTTTGAAATTAGAAAAAGTATTAAATATAAAAGGAGCATTACTAGATAAACACACATTAGAGAGCTATTTGGAAAAAATAGCTCTAGATCATGTGTTACAAGATAAATCAAGTGAAGAAACATATCCAATTGCAAGGCTTAAGGAGAACTTCGAATTTATAACTTTAACATATGAATTATTAAATAACCATTTAAAAGAGGGAATAAATATTCATCCAGCAGGAGAGTGGTTATTAGATAATTACTATATAATAGAAGAAACTGTAAAAACAATAGAAAAAGAACTAACATTAAAAAAATATAAAAATTTAATAGGAATAGCTAAAGATGCATATAAAGGATATGCTAGAATTTATGTACTTGCAACAGAAATAATTTCCTATACAGAAGCAAAAATAGATGCACATACTCTAGAAGATTTTTTAAAGGCATATCAAAATAAAAAAGCATTAACTATGGAAGAAATATGGAATATAGGAATTTTTTTACAAATTGCAATTATAGAAAATATAAGAAATATATGCGAAAAAATAACATCTTCTCAAATGCAAAAATATAGGGTAGAAGATATAATTGAAAGATTAGTAGAATACAAAACAAAAGAGAGTCAAAAATTTACAGAGTATAAGCATTATAAAGCAAAATTACAAGAAAATGGTACAATGAAATATCCTTTTATAGAATATATGTCATATAGGTTAAAAAGATATGGTAAAAAAGCATATAGCTATTTAGAAATATTAGAAGAGCAAGTAATGAAAATGGGAACTACGGTTTCAGATGTAATAAAAAAAGAGCATTTTGATATAGCAGTAAAAAAAGTAACAATAGGAAATTGTATAAAAAGTATAAAAGAAATACGGAAGAATAAACATATTAGAGATATTTGAAAATGTAAATGGAGTAGAAGAACTATTAAAACAAGACCCAAGTGGAGTATATGAAAAGATGGACTATAAAACAAAGGCATACTATAGAGATAAAATAAACAAAATAGCAAAAAGAACTAAAATATCTGAATTGTATATTGCAAAAAAAGCTCTAGAATTAGCTAAAATTAGTAAAAACAACATAAGTTATCAAAATGAAGATGAAATAAATACAAATAATAATGAAAAAGAATATATTAAAAGTTCCCAAACAAAAGATGAATTACAACAAAATAATAATATAGAAATAAATGAATCACTAATAAAAACAAATAGTAATATGCAAGAACAAAATAAAGAATCACATATTGGATATTATTTAATATCAGATGGTATAAATGAACTATATAAAACATTACAAACAAGTAAAAAACCAAAATCTACCAAAAAAAGTGTAATGATTTATATAATGTCAATAATATTATTATCAACACTAATATCAGGAACATTATCTATTTATATATTTAAACAAACAAATATCATATTAAGCATACTTATATTCATATTAACTTATATTCCAAGTACACAAATAGCAACTGAAATTATACAATATATTCTAAATAAAATTTCAAAACCTAAATTAATACCTAAAATGGACTATATAAATGGAGTTCCAAAAGAAGCTACTACAATGGTAATAATACCAGGAATAGTAAAAAACAAAGAAAAAGTAAAAGAATTAATATCAAAACTAGAAGTATTTTACCTTGCAAATAAATCAGAAAATATATATTTTACATTACTTGGAGATGCAACATCTTCTAAAAAAGAAATAGAAGAATTTGATGAAGAGATAATGGAACAAGGAAAAAAAGAAATAGAAAAACTAAATAGAAAATATCCAAATAATGGCATGGGGAAATTTCAATTTATATATAGAAAAAGAATTTGGAATGAATCAGAAAATTGTTTTTTAGGATGGGAAAGAAAAAGAGGATTAATAAATGAATTTAATGAATATTTACAACAAAACATTGAAAATCCATTTAGATTAAATACATTAGAAGAATGGAGAATAAAAAATTTATTACCTAAAATAAAATATATAATAACATTAGATTCAGATACAAATCTAACTCTAAATTCAGGACTAGAATTAATTGGAGCAGCAGCACATATATTAAATAGACCAAAATTAAATGAAGAAAAAGACTTAGTAATAAGTGGACATGCATTAATACAACCACATATAGGAATAGATTTAATTTCAGCAAGAAAAAGTTTATTTACAAAGATATATGCAGGAGCACGGCGGAGTAGACCCGTATGCAAGTGCAATATCTGATATATATCAAGATAATTTTGATGAAGGAATATTTACAGGAAAAGGAATTTATGATTTAAAAGTATTTTCAGAAGTATTAAAAAATGAAATTCCAGATAATACTGTACTTAGTCATGATTTATTAGAAGGAAGTTATTTAAGATGTGCATTAGCAAGTGATATATTGTTACTAGATGGATATCCATATAAATATAATGCTTTTACTAAAAGAAATGAAAGATGGATAAGACGGAGATTGGCAAATTACAAGGTGGCTAAAAAGTAAAATAATAACAAAAAATGGAATTAAAAAGAAAAATCCATTAAATAGATTATCAAAATTTAAAATTTTAGATAATTTAAGAAGAAGTCTAGTAGAAATAGGAGTAATAATTTCATTACTTGCATTATCCACATATAAGGTAGTTTTGGGGATAAATATATACCCAGTAGTAACTATAATGTTAATAACTATATTATTTTCTAGCATATTAGAAATAATATCATATATTGTACAAAAAGAAGATAAAAAAACAACTCACAAGTCATTTGCAAAAAACATTTCAAAGTTTCAAGGGAGCTGCTTAAGAGGAATATTAGAAATTGCATTTTTACCACATAAAGCTTATGTTTCAATAGTTTCAATAATAAAAACAATATATAGAACTAAAGTATCCAAAAAACATTTATTACAATGGACAACCGCAGAAGAAGCAGAAATTAAAGCAAGCACAGATATATTTTCATATTATAAAGAAATGAGTATAAATGTAATATCTGGAATAATTGGGATACTGATACTTTCTATTATGGATAAATCTATAATTAATGTTGTATTTTATATAATATCAATACTATGGATAATAGCACCAGGAATAAGTTATTATATAAGTAAAGAAGAAATACAAAAAGTTAAAATAAAAGAATTACAAAAAGATGAAATTAAATATGTATTAGAAATTGCAAAAAGAACATGGGAATATTTTGAAACCTATATAAATAGTAAAAATAATTATTTACCACCAGATAATTACCAAGAAGATAGAAAAGGAAAAATAGTAGATAGAACATCATCAACAAATATTGGACTAGGTTTAATGAGTATAATTTCTGCATATGATTTAGGTTTTATAGATATACAAAAAACAATAGAATTAATAAAAAATATGATAGAAACAGTACAAAGACTTGCAAAGTGGAATGGTCATTTGTACAATTGGTATAATATACGGAAATTTAGAGCCATTAATGCCAAGATATATTTCCACAGTAGATAGTGGAAACTTTGTAGGATATTTATATACATTAAAGCAATTTTTAGTACAAATAAAAGAAACAAAAAAGTCAAATATTAACGTAGAAATTAATAATTACTTGTTTGAAAAAGAAAACAAACAAATAGTAGAACAAGAAAACAAACAAATGATAGAACAAGATAGCAAACAAATAGCAGAACAAGAAAACAAACAAATGATAGAACAAGATAGCAAACAAATAGCAG
>CATKFT010000222.1 GCA_949747745.1 uncultured Clostridia bacterium | reverse complement strand
CCTATAAAATCTACTAATGGTCCATTTGTAACTCTTACCGAATCATTTACTTCATAGTCTATGTTAATTTCAGCTTCTTCAAATCCCATATTCCTTATTTCTTCATCTGTAAGAGGAATAGGGTCTGCTCCTGAGCCAACAAAGCCTGTTACTCCTCTTGTATTTCTTACAATATACCAAGATTCTTCTGTTACTATCATTTTTATTAAAACATATCCTGGAAAAACTTTTTTTAGATTTGTTTTTCTTTTTCCATCTTTTATTTCTATTTGTTCTTCCATTGGAACAATTATTTCAAAAAAGAAATCTTCTAATTCTCTATTTTTTACTGTTTTTTCTAAATCTGTCTTAACTTTATTTTCATAACCTGAATATGTATGTACTACATACCATCTTGGTTCACTTTTTTCTTCAACTTGAGACATATTTATTTAGCCTCCTTTTTACTAACATTTTAAGATTATTCTGAAATAGTATTGTTATCTTGGATAGTATTTGTTTCTACCATATTATTTTCTATAGTATTTCCTACTACATTACTATCTATCTCATTAGATATATTATTAGTTTCTTTTGAACTAACAACACTTCTTAACCTATCTATTCCATGTGTATTTACTTTTTCAAAAGCTACATCCAAGACAAAAACAATTATTGCAGTAATTAACACTATTGTAATAACTGCTGTAGTATTATTTGCTACTTGTTTTGGTGTTGGCCAAATAACTTTTTTTAATTCTGCTTTGAAATCTTTAAAAAAATGTCTATTATTTTCTTTTTTGTTTTTTGGTTCCCCTGCCATTTTATTTCCTCCTTAAAATAGCCTATTTTGTTTCTTTATGTGTTGTACGTTTTTTACAAAATTTGCAATACTTTACTATTTCTAACCTATCAGTATTGTTTCTCTTGTTTTTTTCTGTCATATAATTTCTTCTTTTACATTCTGTACATTCTAATGTAATATGTTCTCTTGGTCCTTTTGCAGCCATGTTAAATACACCTCCGTAATCTCTTTACTACTTTATTTAAACGATGTGAGCATATCTTGTTAAACAATATGCTAAGATAGTTTATCACAAAAACTTAGTAGTGTCAATATTTATGCTTATTTTTTTACATTTTCCTTAAAAATAAGTATATTTACAAAAAATATAGGTTTCAACACATTTATATTTTGTGTCAAAACCTATATTTTTATTTTATATCTGAAAATTTCTTTGCTCTTATATAAAGTACTACTGCCCCTATTACACTAACAGCTATTACTGATATTATAACAAAATTTGCTTCTCCTGCTTGTGGTAATTTTCCATCTTTAATATCATCTGTAGTGTTTCCTATTGTGTTATCAATAGTTGTATTGTTGTTATTGTCAGGTTGTGTTGGCTTGTTTGGTGTATCTGGTTCTGTTGGAATTATTGGATCTGGATTACTTGTTCCTTCTTTTATTGTAATTTCTTTATTAATTGAAGATACTTTTGCAAGTTCTGTTCCATCTGCTACTGAAATTTCACTTAAAGTTACTGTAGCTTTTTCTTTTGCATTTTCTTTTACTTTAAATGTTATTTTTAATATTGTTTCATCATTTTTTCCTAATCCACTTCTTGTAATTGCCATTATTCCATTTTCTGGATTATATGATAATTCTAATACTGGTGTTTCCCATCCATTTTGTCCTTCCATTTTTACTAATTCTAGACTATCTTTATCATATCCTAAAGTAGCACCAAATGAAATAACTCCTCTTTCTGAAACTATGTTTGATATATCTACATTTACTGTAAATTCATCATTTTTGCTATACTCTGTTTTAGCAACTTTCATGTCTACATTACAACTAAGTGCTGCATATACATTACTTCCTAGAATCATAACTACACATACTGCCATAACTAATACCATACTTAATTTTACTGCTTTTTTCATACCTCTCTCCTTATCTCCTGTTTATTTTTAGGTTCTTCCAAACCTCGCTTTGATTATAACATATTTATACATTTTTTTAAAGTTTTTTTGTTTTTTTTTATATTACATTTATATTACAAAAAGCGTAATGTAAATGCAATAATGAGTTTGTATTTTTATAATCAGATTATTACTATAATATAATGATGATATTCTTATTTTTATTCATAAAAATAAACTAGGATTTTTTATTCCTAGTTTATTTTGTCCATTTTGTTATAATAAATACTTAATTTATTTTATTTCTAATAATTTTATTATTACCAATTTTGCTTGTGCAACATCATTTATTGTAATTTCACCATCACTGTCTAAATCTGCTGCTTTAAGTGCAATTCCTGTTAATAATTCTTTTTTTATAACATGTAATTTTAATCTTGCAAGGTCATTTATTGTAATTTCTGAATCTCCATCTGTGTCTCCTATTACAACTAAAGTATAGTGTAATGTAGAGCCTACATCTATTGTTGCACCTGTTTGTATTAAATCATCTTCTCCTATTACATTACCATTTTTATCTTTAAACACTATTGTTTGTTCTGTTTCTACATTAGCTCTAAATTGACTAACTGTTGTTTTTGGTGGTATTTTTGAAATGTAATTTTCTTCTATTAAGTATTTTTCAGATGTAATTTTTTCTATTACTTCTGGTATTTCTACTTTTAATTCTAATTGTGCATCATTTGAAGCAATTATTCCATCTCCACTACTTGCTGTAATTTCTTTTACTTTTACTGTTGTTTGTTTTTCTTCAGTAATTGTATCTTTTACTTTAAATCTCATTTTTAATATTGTTTGTACATCTTTTGTAATTTGTTCACTTCCTGCTATAAATTTAAGATTTAATTCATTGAATGAATTTTGATCTATTGACCAACCTTCTTGTGCTTCTAAGCCTATTCTTTCTAAAATTTTGTCATCATATTCAAATTGTCCAGTTACAAAAACTAGTCCTTTTTCAATATTTCTTAAATTTCCTATATTAATATTTATACTAAATTCTTCTCCAGGATTTAATTTTTGTAAATCCACATTTGTATCTGTTGATACTATTGAAGTTTCAAAACTTCTAACTATTACATTACAAGGTGTACTTTCTTTTTCTACACTTGATGTTCCTACTGTTGTTGTAACTTTTAGAGTATATTCTCCAGCATCTTCATGTGTTACATTATCTACTGTTAATATTTTGTTTGTTTTTCCTTCTAGTTTTTGTCCATTTTTATACCATTGATATGTAAGGATTCCTTCTACTTCTCCTACTGTTGGTACTATTTTTAATGTTTTATTTATTGTTGCATATGCTGTTTGTGGAATTGTTACATTTGCTTCTTGTGCTGTTGGTAATACTACACTTTCTTTTCTTCGTTCATCTTTTTCTACTACTTCTTCTGAAACAAAACTTGCTGAAACTATGCAATTACCATCTTTTACATCACTATAATTTACAGTAATATCCATATTGTCTTTATTATTTACTTCTATATCTTCTCCACAAACTGTTATTTTTTCAATTTTGTATCCTTCATCAGGTTGAACATTAAGTGTTGTTGAAGAATTTTCTTCTGAAAGAATAACTATATTTCCTTCTTCTCTGTTTGCTCCATTAATTTTTCCACCTTCTGAATCTGATACAATTATAGCTTTTTCTTTTTTTGTCTGTGTTCCATCATCTTCTGTTACTGCAATTGCAAATGGACTAAATGAATCACATGTTACTATTAAACCATATGGTGTTACAACACATGGAATTTCTTCAACTCCTGTTACTTCACCTGCATTATTTGTAATAAAGTGATATGCTTTAAATGTAACTCCTGCATCTTCTGGTCCATAACCTGCTGGAAATCCAAGAGATAATCTTAATTTATGTCCTGTTTTCACAACATATTTTTTACATACATTTAGTGATATATTATATGTTTCACTTGTTATTAGTTCTTTATCTTGTAGTTCACCTTCTATTAAGTTATTCATAGTATCATTTTGAGTTTTTGTTGTTTTAGTTGTTACTAATGCTATTCTTGATTTTAATAAATCAGAAACTTTACTTCCATCACTTGTTTCCCAATCTTTCATTGAAAGGTCTTCATTTTCTATTAATGTTGGTCTTGCAAATACATTCCAACTTTTTGCTTTATTCATACTAAATGCACATGCTATATCATTTGCTGCTCCAAATATTATTTCTAATGGTTCTTTTCCACTGTTTTTTCCAACAGCTCCTGTAAGATAAATTCTATATACTGCACCATCATCTGCATACATTTCACTAAATTTCAAATCAAATGTTACTCTATTTTTTCCATCAAAAGTGAAGTTTGTTATTTCAGATTTTTCAGCCCCTGTTGAGCCTGTTGATTCCATCCTATAGCCAACTTCAGTTGCTCCTTCTGCTAGCACTAATTCATCTGTATAAGTAACATCTACATGATATGTTGGACCTACTGAAATTGTAGCTGTTGCTGGAGGAGTTTGTTGTTTTATATATGGTCTTCCTTTAAATGTACCATTTATATTATGTATTTTTTCTAATCTTGCAACAAAATCTGATTCGTCTCCTCTATATGTTAAAAAGTTCTTTATGTCTTCTATTGTACCTGTTGGGTTTCCATTTTCATCTGTTGGTAATGGAATTGATGGTCTAGTAGTTACTGCGAATTCAACATATTCTGAATTTGGTACAGACCAGAAAATGTGGTCTTCACTATCTTTATATCCACCAGCATATACTCCTGATACAAAATATGCCCATTCACTTACATCCCATCTTTTATCTCCTGGTAAATAATAATATGTTCTTGCTATTATATATTTTCCTTCTTTTACAGCTTCTTCATATCCTTTTCCATTATAGCTTATATAGAAATCTCCTGCTTTATATTCTTCGGTTTCTGTTCCATCTTGTTTAAATTTTACAACTAGTCCATTATTTTCTACAATATAATTTTCTCCATAATCATTTACAGATATTTCTGGATATTTAAATGTATAGTTTCCCGCTGCTTCAACTTCTTCTATTGCTACATGTTCTCTTGTCATTGTTTCTGTTCCTACAAGACAATATCTTGTATTTTCAAATCCTTCTACAATGTCGTCACCTGGCTCCATTTCTTCTGCTGTTTCATCTGATATATGCATTCTCGTAAATGGATCGTCCATTGTTGCATCTACTGCATACCATACTTTTTGTACTGCTCTTGTTTTTGTTTCTTCTTCTATTTCAACATAATTCCACATATGAGGCATTGCTGCTGACCCATCACTTTGATGTGTTCCTTGTACTAATATAGAATTTATTCCTAATCTATCTAAAATAGTTTTTAATGATCTTGCATATCCTTCGCATACACTTTCTTTTTTTATAAGTGCTCCATATGGTGTTCCTAAGAAACCTGCATTTCCTTCTTTACAATCTGATTCAAGTCTATATCCTGTATTATTAATTATTTCATTATGAACATATTTAATTTGTTCTATTATAAGATTTGTTCCATTTTCTGCTTTAATTTCTTTTGCTCCTTGAACAATTTCATCTACTTTATTATTGAAAATTCTAACTTCTTCTGCAACTTGTTCTTTATTAGTAAATCCTTCTACATAATAATTTGCATATTTTCCAGAACCAATATAAACATGATATTTTCCATCTTGTGATATTGTTGTTCTTAAGCTAAGTGCTTGAAATTGTACATAAAAAACTTCAGGATAATCTGCATAAAATGCATATCTAGCAGCATTCATCTCTGAAACTAATTTTGAATTTCCATATTCTTTAATCTCTTCTTCTGTAAAATAACCATTATCTACAAGATCATAACTCTCTGTTCCTGTTTCTAATATACCTTGAGTATACATAGCGTATATTCCTTCGTATATTTTTTTAGCTACAGGTCCAAGTTGATTATAATGAAAACCATCTTGGTTACTTGTAGAATTTTCGCTAGCATATGCAGTATTTGCAAATTGAAGCCAGCTAAATTGTGATACTAAAAGTACAATAAGTAAAAATACTATTATTGCTTTTTTCAGTTTCATAAAATTAAATCCTCCTTTAATTATATTAATTATTATTTGATTTAAATTTTGTAAGACAAATCAAATATGTACTGTTTTAAATTTTATCATAAAATCAACAAAAAGTCAACATTTTCCAATCTTTAAATTTGCTTGTTTTTAGTACATATGTTTTATTTCTTTATATATATCATACCAGCTAAAAACTCTGGTTGTATTTACAAATTCTATATCCCTATTGTATCTACAATCATAACAAAAAACTTTTGTTATTTTAGATATTTTTTCAATCGTTACATAACTTCACTTACAAATTTTCTTGCATGCTCATTTTCCGCATAATTCCATAATTATACAATCTAACATATAATCATCATCATTTGTTAAAACTCTTAAAACAAATAATATTTTATAACTATCCACTTCATTTAATTACCTTTTCTTTGTATTCTAAATCTATATCTTCTTTTCTATATTCTTCTGGTTTTAACCCAAATCTTGATCTCATATAATCTAAAACTAGTACTATTGCAATAGTTCCTACTAAACCAACCATTAAAACAGCATTTTTTACATTTAAAATATTCAATAATAAACCACCTAATATTGAGAAAATACTTGCTGATATTCCTCCAATAAATTCATATGTAAATGTTATTTTATTTCTTTCTTTTTCAGTTGTAAAATTATTTAAATATTTATATTCTAATATGTACCATATAGATGTACTTATTTTTTGTATTGTATACATTATCAAAATCATTGGTATTACAAGCTTATCAACTGAATAACTAGAAATAACTCCAACAAATATAGCAGCTCCTATATAAATTAGTGATATAAATGAAAGTGTTCTATTCCTAAATTTCTTTTCTATAGTCTTTTTTAAAGAAATTGATATTCCTCCAATAAAAGTTAATACAGCAAATATCATCGAAAATTGCTCTTCTGGTACTCCTAAATCAATTAACAAATTTTCATTATATGTATCAAAAATACAGATTAAACTATAAAATACTACTTGAAATAATATATATGCTTTTAATCTTTTAGATTTTAAAATAAACTTGAATGAACTTTTTAAATCTTTTCCATATTCTTTTAATGTTAAACTTATTTTTTGTTGCTCACTTTTTTGAACTTCATAAACATCTTTAAATCTAAATGATAATACTAAAGAAATAAGTGAAAATCCTAAACAAATAAACATTGGTATATATCCATTTATTACAAAAAGATATCCAGCAGTTAATGAAGCAATACCATCTAATATATAATACCAACTTCCGCCCTTTAGCATCAATTTTAGAATATAAACCTTCTCCACCTTTAGTAGAAACTGAATCATACAAAAGATTAGTGTCAGCTATTGCTTTTATACTATAACCTAAAGCACATATTAAATCTGCTATTACTACACTAATTATTCCTGGAAATACTATTAAGATTATAACAAACATAGAAACACAAAAGTTTCCAAATATCATAGCTTTTCTTTTTCCAAGCATATCTGTAATTACAACAGCTGGTATTTGCATAAATATTTTAAATAACAAATATAAACCACTTACTATTAAAATTTCTGAAGCAGTTAACTTTTTAGTAATAGTAAGAAATAAAAATCTAATTGAATAATAAAATAATAAGTCCCATGAAAACATCTTATATATCGGATATAATTTAGCATTATTTCTTTTTATTTTGCTAATATTTTCTTTCATCTCATTTCTCCATTTCACTTTTGTATTTTATAGTCTTTGCACCTTGTTCTATTAAAATCTTATTTCCCTCAAAGCACTTGAAATTTATATTTTTAGATTTATATACAAATACATCTTTTCCCTGATTTAACGCATAATCTACAGTAATTAAACTACCACTTTTCTTTGATGCTTGTACAACTATAACTTTATCTGATAATCCACTAATAATTCTATTTCTATATGGAAAATTATATGAAAAAGGCTCAGTTCCAAGTGGATATTCTGAAACTATAGCACCTTCATTTTCTATAATTCGTTCAAAAACTCTTTTATTTTCAACTGGATAAAAACTATTATCATCAATACCAGTTCCCAAAACTGCTATTGTTTTACTACTATTTGATTCTAAGCATCCTAAATGTGCATATTTATCAATTCCTCTTGCTAATCCACTTATAATATTAATACCTCTTTTAGAGATTTCATAAGAAATTTTTTTGGTAAATTCTAAACTTTCTTTTAATGCATTCCTTGAACCTACTATCCCGAATAGCATCATTATCCAAAATATCTTTATTTCCTCTAATATAAAATGCTATTGGCATATCTTCAATGAATTTTAATTTTATAGGATATAATTTGTCATATATCCCTATAATATCTATATTATTTTTTATCATATATTCATAATCTTTTTCTAGATTATT
>CATKFT010000221.1 GCA_949747745.1 uncultured Clostridia bacterium | reverse complement strand
TGTTGCAAGTACTCTTCCTCCTGTTGATGGTGTACTTCTTACTCTTACATCTGTTCCTGTCATATAATATAGTGCTCCATCATTTTTTGTAAGTGTTGTTGGAAGTTTATTTGCTTTTGGCATATTATTATATACTGGTATTACAAAATTTAATTTTTCATTAATTATATTTGCATTTACATATGTACTATATAATTTACTTGTTTGGCTTGTTGGGTCTTGTATATTGGTCATATATTGGTGTCTAAAACATTTACTAGAACTTATTGTTTGTGAATCTCCTGCTTTTAAAATTGATGTTCCAACTACATCCCATTTATAAAAATATGCTGTATTTTGTCCTGCATTTGTATATGAATTCGCAAGTAATTTTGCTCCTCCTACAATTGCTTTATATTGGTCATTCCAAGGTATTAATAATTCGTTCTTTTTATCCTGTGACATATCACTTGTACCATTTTTAGCATATTCTAATCCCTTTGCAATAGGGCTTCCTCCATCACTTGCAGCATAGTTATAAAAATTATAATATCCTTCATATCCTGCATATTTTCCTGAAACTGAGTCGCTTCCTTTTGAGCCTACTTCTTGAATTATTTTTGTAGCTATACTATATGGGCTCATTTTGCTTTGTTTTGCTGCTTCTAAAATAATTTCTTCATATGACATATCTCTTGCTTGTCCATTTACTGTAACTCTAACCCTTTTATTTTCCATAAAAGTACCTTTAATTACACTACTTATTCCAGAAGTTGTATGTATTTTATCATTATATGAAATCTCTAAAAATTGAAATACCTTTACATCATTTGATAAAAAGTTTCTTGGATCCATGTAATATTTTATTATACTAGATGATGCACAAGCATATCCTGTTGCAACATTTCCACAAGAACATTTCCATAAAGAATTAGCACTATTTATTACTCTATTATGCCCATGGTCTGTTTCATTTGTAACTAATTCGTTCCAATCAATTCCTGTATAATATGCATCAAATGTCCAATTTGGATGCATTTGTTTTATTTCTTTTAAATAATTTTGATAATCTTGTGGAAATGCTTCAATTCCACTTCTAACTGATTGATTATATGTAGATGCTGCATCTACATGGTCAAATAATCCTATTATGCTATATGATATTATGAATAAAATTAGTAATATTGCAATTATTTTTCTTTTTATAAAGAATTCCCTAAATTCTTGCATTGTAACCTCCAAAATTCATTTGTAAATTTATCTAATTTTAGCATAATAAGTATATCATTGTTACAAATTGTAAGTCAATAAATTTCGTTGTTGTAATACAATTGTAATAAAAATGTAATTCAAAAATAATATTTTTGTACATAATAAAAAGGACAGGTTGTTATCCTGCCCAAAAGATTACTGTTCATTTTTGATGTTACTGTCTTTATCTTTAAATAATAATAGAGTAATTAATTACTAAATTAATACGATATCATAAGCTCTTCCTCTTTCCTAGATTCCTCTAGTAGAGGCTTTCTCATTATATATTATTTTATCAGTTTGTAAATATTATTTTCTCTCACTAATATATTTTCTAACCACGATAAATATAATTCCACCTACACTCAAAACTATTATTACTGAAAATACAATATTGCCTATATTATAATTTTGTCCGTGGTTCGTTTACTTCTATATTTGGTATTGTTCCTTCTAAATTTATTGGCTCTACTTCGCTATTTTCCTCTTCTACAGTTTTTTTGTATAGTTTTATTATATAGTTTTGCACTGTTTCTCCGTTTTTAGCTGTTACTGTTATTTCTATTGTATTTTCCCCAAAAGAAAGATTTTCTAATCCTTTAATTTCTACTTTTGCTCCTTCTATTTGTGGAACTGCTAGTATGTTTAGAGTGTTTGTATCACTTGATATTTCTCCCCTATATTCAAATATGCCTTTATTAAATTCTGGTTCTAATGTAACATTTTCTATTGCAAGATTTTCTAGACTTGCATTTGCTAACTCTGGATTATCAGTTTTGGTAACATTTATTGTATATGTTTTTGTTGTTTTTTTGTCTTGAGCAGTTACTTTTACCTGTATTTTACTTGTTCCAACTTTTATATTTTTATTACCTGTTATACTTACATTTGCATTTGAATCTTCTGGTACTGCTGTTACATTTATACTATTTTTATCGTTTCCTACTACAATATTATAATTAGTAGTATTTTTATTAAAGTTAGGACTTAATCCCTCTACATCTAAATGTAGTTCTTTTAAATTAGCATTTTTACTAGTTCCTTGTGTTGTTCCCCCACTTGGTTTATTTTGATTACTTCCACTATTAGACCCTCCTGTTGTTCCACTATTGTTGTTTCCTCCTGTTGTTCCCCCACTACTTCCTCCTGTATTTCCTCCACTGCTTGGTGGTGGAGTGACTTGTTTTTCTTTTATTGTTACACTTGTACCTGAAAAACTTGGATTTATATTTTTCTCATCTGGTGAGTAAAAATCTCCATTTACAGAAAAACTAGCCTTCCCTGTCTGTTTAGCTTTAAATTTAAATGTTACTATTGTTCCTCCTGTTTTTGGATTATCTCCTCCTGTTGGATCTGTCCAAGTATATATTGCTCTTCCATTTTTAAAACTTGAATTACTTGGTCCTGAAACATAATCTACTTTACTTGAATCTACACTTACTCTAGCAGTTAATGTTGCAACAGATGCATTAGCTAAGTTTACACTTACTGTAAATTCTTCTCCTACTTCAACTGTAGACTTATTTGCTGATAAGCTTATTTGCCCTGCAGCATTTGACTTTGTTAAAATTAACAATGTTATGCAAAATACTATTATAAATATATATTTTCTAATTTTTCTCACTACTTTTACCTCCTTTTTTATTGTTCAATAAATTTTGTTTCTAGTATATGCTTTTGTACTTTTAATACATCAAGTGATGATGGTGAATTTCCATTTTTTGATATATTACCAGATTTTAAGAATATACCAGTTAATAGTTTACTTTCTAATATATGTTTTTGTAATACTAACACATCTAATGAATTTATTAATCCATCCCCATTTACATCTCCATATACTACAAATATATACCTAAACACTTCATTATCATTACTATTTTCATCTTTTAAAATTAGTTTTGAACCTGTTCCCACTTGTTCTTCATCTGTTAACAATTTATCTTCATTATTATATATTTCTACTTTTAAGTTAGTTTTAATTAAGTCTTTTATACTTCCTACATTAGAGTTATCTATATCTAATCCACTTATTTCATCTGCTTCTACTTTTAAACTTTCATCTATTTCTAGCATAATATCTCCACTAATTTCTTTTACTGTAACTTTACATTCTTTTTGTATATCTTCTTCCTTATTTTTTACAACAATCTTAGCTGTTCCAATAGAATTTGCTTTGATTATTCCATCATTTGTAACACTTGCTACATCTATATTTGTAGATAACCATTTTATATTTTTATCTGTTGCATCTTCTGGTAATACATTTGCTGTAATTTTAGCAGTTTTTCCAAGTTGTAATGTTAGTTCTTCTTTATTTAAAATTATGTCTGTTACTTTTGAATATACTGTAATTTCAATTTCATCTTTAACATTTCCATCTGTAGTCTTTGCAGTTACTATTGCTGTTCCTGAACTAATCCCTGTTATTTTTCCATTTTCCACTATTAAAACATCTTCATTGCTAGATGTCCAAATAATTTCTCCTCTTGCTTCAGGTGGTGTAGTTTCTATATTTATATTATTTGTGCTTCCTTTATTAATAACATTATTATCAATACTTAATTTTATACCCGAAATAGGCACATCTGGAATTTCTTTCAAATAGCTTTGAAAAACATATCCTACCATTCCATTTTCAAGTTCTACTTTATCCCATCTTTCACCAGATTGAACTCCTCTTTTTATTCTTGTTAATACTGCATTTCTATCTACTGTTGTTAATATTTCATATGATGTAGACGGTCCTGCCCTTACATTTAGCACTCCTGTTATATCTGCATATACTTTTTTATTATCTGCTACATAATCTTGTTCTAATATGCTTGGTCGTTCTGTTGCATATTTAGGCATGTTTTCATATATAGGTATTACAAATCCAATAGATGAATTTAGCATACCATTTGAAGAATATGCTTTATGAATACCACTAGATTCAGAATATGGTGCTAAACAGTTTGTCATATATTGATGCCAAAATAAATTTCCACCTCTATCATCATTTACATCGAACTTTTGTAAATATAATGTATTTTGACCTACTAATATATAGCTACTGCCAATAAATACAGCCCCGCCCTTTATTGCCTTTTCTGGGTCTGTCCATGGAATTAGTAAATTATTTTTAACCTCATCACTTGCACCTTTTCCATCTTTTGCAAACTGTAATCCATTTTTTATTGCCCCTAAGGGTTCTGTTGAGCTTGTTGCACCAATATTATAGAAATTGTACAATCCCTCAAACCCTGCAACTGTTCCACTTATTGAATTATGGCTTATAAATGGTCCCACCTCTTGCTTTATTCTCGAAGCTAAATGATATGGACTAACACCTGAATAAACAGCAGCATTCCAAATTAAATCTGAATATTTTGCATTCATTACCATATTTGCTCCGCTTGATGTTTTATAGCTTACAGTTCTATCATAAAATTCTGTACCATAAAGTATTTTTTCCACTGCCTCTTTTCTATTTGTATTTGGGTCATATGAAAGCTTTTCAAATTGAAATATTCTAACTTCATTTAAAAAATTTCGTGGGTCCATAGTATATTCAACAGCTTTTCTTGAAGCATTAACCCATCCCTTATCTATCTCTACATTATAAATTCCATTATCTGTACATTTCCATTGGTCATCATAAGAAAGTGGAACTAAGTTTTTATCATTTCTATATTCTTGATCTATTACATAATTCCAATCAAAACCTGTATATAAAGCAGTAAATTCCCAATTAGGATATTTCTTTTTTAGTTCATATAGATATGGTTTATACGAATCTGGAAAATTTTCTATTCCTTTCTTTTTTATTGATGCTAGAGATTTTGTAGAAAATAGAAGTAAAAAAAAGCAAAAAAATACTATATATTTAAAAAATGTTTTTCTTTTCATAACATTCTCCTTTATATATAGTATCTTCCATTTTTATTGTTTTATGCAAAAGTTTGGAAGCTAATTTCTTAATTTTCTCTTACATTTATTCAAATTAAAATATTTTTGTCATTATATATTT
Organism: uncultured Clostridia bacterium; assembly: GCA_949747745.1. The sequence goes on along the minus strand of CATKFT010000221.1, from coordinate 826 downwards.
ATACATTTGTTCATATTTATAATATCTTTAACTTAATATACATGGATTTTTATTTTATTACCAAAAATACTCCAAATCTCCAAAACTATATACACCGTTCAATAATTTCTTCGTTTTTTTCTTTAATCCTGGTTCCATTTTCTTTAATAAGAGGCCTTACACTATATCCTGCTGTAGAACTATAGCTTTCTACACAATACCAACACCAATCTTGTTCATCTCCATAGCCATCACCACCAAACATTATGGATGGAGTATTGCCTTCATATTGATATCCATTTCCGTTCTATAAATTCTTTCCATGTTGTTCCTTTAGGTACTTCAAAGTTTCCATTTCCCCAACTTTCAAACCATTGACTCATAATATCACTATTAGCTATACTAAATTTCACAATATTGCTCTTTTCAAATGGTACATCCCATATTTCACTTACTTTTATTTCATGCACTTTATCAGTTGTAGTTAATGTTTTATCTAATATTGTTTCTTCTCCATTGTCTGATAATGTTCCATATTTATTCAATACTTCTACTAATTCGTTTTCTGTAAATTTTCCCATATTTCCTGTTTGTATATCTACTATGTCTAATTTTGCTTTTTCTATTATTTCTGCTCTTTTGGTCTTTATCTTAGCATCACTGGCTGTTTTAAATATTCCTCTTTCTCCGTAGTGTTAGACTTAATGTTACTCCTGCAAGTATTAATAATACTATTATGGTTATCATCAGTGCTATTAATGTTATTCCACTTTCTTTAAATTTTTTCATATTTCTTTAGTTCCTCCCTTTTTTACTTTTCTTTTAAGTATCTACAATTTCTCCTTTT
>CATKFT010000220.1 GCA_949747745.1 uncultured Clostridia bacterium | reverse complement strand
TCTGGCTCATCGCTAAAATCAAAATTTGTAATCTTATTTGGCGTTACAATGCTTGTTAATAAGCTTAAACCTTTGTCGGTATATTGGGGATTGGGAACAAGAAGTGGAGTTTTAATTTTTCCATTTTCTTTTTCTTCTTTTGTTGCCTCAATGGTTGATGCAACTACCTCCTCTTCCACATATATCCGTACATTAGTGCTTCGTCTTATTACAGCATTAATAACCTCCATAATCTCCTCAAATGTCTTAAAAGATCTTTCAACTACCTGCATATCTTTTCTCCTTTTGTCTATTTTTTTACGTGGCTTTATTGCCCTAATTAATTATATTATACTACTTTTTATGTAAATTGTCAAAATAACGGAGGTTTTTTCGATAAACTTAAAAACGCCCTTTTATATTTTTCATTAATTATTAAAATATCTTTTTAATAACCCTTCAAATCCTTTTCCATGTCTTGCTTCATCTTTACACATTTCATGTACTGTATCATGAATTGCATCATATCCTAATTCTTTTGCTCGTGTTGCAAGTTGTTTTTTACCCATACATGCACCACACTCTGCTTCTGCTCTTAGCATTACATTTTTCTTTGTATCTGCAAAAACAATTTCTCCTAATAATTCTGCAAATTTTGCTGCATGTTCTGCTTCTTCATATGCATATCTTTTAAATGCTTCTGCTATTTCTGGATACCCTTCTCTATCTGCTTGACGACTCATTGCAAGATACATTCCTACTTCTGTGCACTCTCCTGTAAAATTATCTTTTAAACCTTTTACAACTTCTTCATCTAACCCTTTTGCAACACCTATTATGTGCTCATCTGCATATTCAGTTTTTCCTTTTTCTTCTTTTAATTCAAACTTTTCCTTTCCTGCTCCACATTGTGGGCATTTTTCTGGAGCTTCTTCTCCAAAGTGAACATATCCACATACTTTACAAACATATGCTTTCATATAATTACCTCCTAAATAATTCTATTTTTTATGAACATGATTTTATATCGAAATAAATATTTTGTCAATATTTTTGTTTTTTACTTTATTTTTTTACTTTTTTGTGATAAAATGACTTTCGAAAACAAAAGATTATGTTTTATTTTGAAATGTGGAGGATATTGTTATGGAATTTAAAAAATGTGAACGTTGTGGATGTTTTTTTGCATCAAATAGTGATGTATGTGGAAATTGTGGTCCAAAGGACAGTTTAGAAATGTTAAAATTAAAAAATTATTTGGAAAGTGAAAACTATTCTAATTCAATAAATTGTATTTCGATAGATACTGGAATATCTGTAAAAAACCTAAATAGATATCTAGGCTACGAGGATTTTTCAAAGTTATCTAGTAAATTAAATATAGGTACTAATGTAAATATTAATTTATAATGTATTAAAAGGCACGTAGTACTATGTGTCTTTTATTGTAAATATTTAATATTCTTTGTCTAAATTACATCAAAAAGCAAAACACTTATATGTGTATTTACTTTGAAAAAACAAGTATTCTTTAGTAACTATATATACTTTTAAAAAGAAAGGAAGAAAATTTTTATGGAAAATTTACAAAATGTTTCTATATATGATGTCTTAAAAAAAAGAGATTTAATAAAACAAATCCCTTTTGAAAATGAATTTAAGGAAATGGTTAAAACACAAAAAACTAAAGTTTATTTAGGTATAGATCCAACTGCTGATAGTATACATATTGGGCATTTTATTCCTCTTATGATGATGTCATACTTTCAAAAATGTGGTCATACTCCTATTATTTTAATTGGTGGTGGTACTGCTTTTATTGGAGACCCAAGTGGAAAAACAGATATGAGAAAAATGCTTTCTAAAGAGGAAATTTCTAAAAATGTAGATAATATTATAAAACAAGTAAGCAAATTTATATCTTTTGAAGGTGAAAATGCTGGAATTATTGTAAATAATGGTGATTGGATATTAGATTTAAATTATATGGATTTTATTCGTACTTATGGTGTTCATTTTAATGTAAATAGAATGCTTACTGCTGAATGTTTTAAACAACGTATGGAAAAAGGTCTTACATTTTTTGAATTAAATTACATGCTTATGCAAAGCTATGACTTTTTGCATTTATTTGAAGAACAAGGATGTAGAGTTCAAATTGGTGGAGATGATCAATGGTCTAACATGCTTGCTGGTGTTGACCTAATTCGTAAAATACACCAAAATGGTAGCTTTTGTGTAACATCTCCTCTTCTTTTAAATTCTGAGGGTAAAAAAATGGGAAAAACAGTAAATGGTGCTTTATGGCTAGATGCTAATAAAACATCTCCATATGAATTTTATCAATACTTTCGAAATATTGGTGATAGTGAGGTTTATGATGTATTAAGAATGCTTACATATCTTCCTATGGATGAAGTTAAAAGACTTTCTAGTTTGAAAGATGAAAAAATAAATGAAGCAAAACAAGTCGCTGCTTTTGAAATTACAAAACTTATTCATGGTGAAGATGAAGCAATTAAAGCCCGTGATGCTGCAAATGCTCTTTTTGGTGGTGTTGGAAACTTAGAAAATATGCCTACTGTACAATTAGATAATAGAAATATCTCTATTATAGATGCAATAGTTCTAACAGGTATTGCTCCATCAAAAGGCCAAGCAAGAACATTAATTACCCAAGGTCGGTATTACTTTAAATGAAAATAAAATTGAAGATATAAATTATATTTTATCAGATGTAGATTTTAAAGATGGATATGCTATTTTAAAAAAAGGAAAAAAAGTATTTTATAAACTTGTAGGATAGCAACCTATTGAGTTTATTGAAATATAATATTTTTCTATATAATAATACATCACTTAGTAAAATTACCAAGTGATGTATTATTTTTATTGACTCTTTTTCAAGTATCAATATAAGAAGAACTATTTAATTTTTAAGTACGTATCATAGTAAATAATATTTTCATCCACTATGTCAGGATTAAGCCTAAGAAGCTCGTATACAGAGGTATCATACTTTTTAGCAATCTTACTTAATGTATCACCTTCTTTTATCAAATAATAATTATTTACTAATGTTATTTGAAAATTGTCCTCATCAAGTAATGTTACTTCCATCTCCCAATTAAAATGTTCTGATAATTCTTCAAATACTTCTACTATCTTATCATATCTTCCCATTTTTAGAGGATGTATTGTACGTTTCCAACACTCTCCATTTTCAGCATCAATCGACTTCTTTAAAGCATTACATATCTCCCATATCCTTTTTTGTGCTCTTTCCTCCTCCGTTTCTTCACTACCTGTTAACATACCAGGCGACATGGCTTCTACTGTAACTTTTGGTGCCAGTGATACTAAAATAAAAAAAAGTACCACTACTACTGCTTTTTTCACATTTTTTCCTCCTGTTTATACATGTTGTATACGTACTTGTTTTTCATTTTCTCCTTTCGTTATTATTTGTATTAACATATAATACTTAAAGTACAAGTACATGCTTCATATTCTATCACTATTATGTAAAATAGTCAAATGATATTTATTAAAAAAAGTATTAAAAATCTGGAACATATTCCTCTTCATGATTACCGTAATTCTTGTATATACCCATTTTCTAAGTTTAATGAATATAAATAATTCTCTATTTGTTTATATTCTTTTTTAGTCAATTTTCTATTTATAAGTTCTTCTTCTTTTGCTTTGTATGTTGGAAAATATTGTGCCATAACACTCACATATATATTTTCTGGCATATTTTCTTTTATCCATTTTAAAATATGCTTTGAATTTAGTATATAGTTTGGTAATACTAAATGTCTTATTATTAGCCCTTTTTTTATAATTCCTGCTTCATCAAAAATAGGATTTCCAACTTGTTCATACATTTTCATTATAGTATTTGTTGCTTTTTCAAAATAATTATCTATTTTAGAATACTTTTTAGCAAGTTCATTATTATAGTACTTTAAATCTGGTAAATATACATCTATATAACCTTTTAATAGTTCTATTGTTTCAACATTTTCATAACTATTTGTATTATATATAATTGGTATTTTTAATCCATTTTCTTTTGCTATATTAATCGCTTCTATTATTTGATACACATATGATGTTGGAGTAACTAAATTAATATTATTTGCTCCTTTTTCTTGTAACTGTAGAAATATTGTAGAAAGCTCTTTTATAGTAATTTCTTTTCCTTTACCAAGTTGACTTATTTTATAATTTTGACAATATACACAATTTAAATTACAATTACTAAAAAATACTGTTCCAGAGCCATTTTTACCACTAATACATGGCTCTTCATAATAATGAATTGATGCCAAAGCTATTTTTATTTTATTACTACATTTACATCTACCTATTTCCCCATTTAATCTATTTACATTACAATTATGTGGGCACAAGTTACATCTATGTAATTTTTCACTCATTTTGTACCTCTTATATTTACTAAATTATTTGATTTAGAAGTAAATTATTATATAATTTAAAAGTTTTGTTTAATGCTACTATTCAAAAGTCATCCCTTTCAAACTATAATTAATTTATGATAGCAAACCTTTGAAAATAGCAGTTTTATCTTTTATGATATACTTTCTTTTAATTTAACTAATGTATTTAATGCTTCTATTGGCGTAAGTTCATTTAAATTCACTTTATCTATTTCATGAGCAAGTTCTGCAAGTTTATAGTTATACATATCAAGTTGTCCTACTGTTTGTTTCTTATTTTGCTTTTCTTCTTCCTTTTCACTAAGTGCACTTTTTCTTTCTAAGCTTTTCAATATTTCATTTGCCTTTTTTACAACAGGTGCTGGAACTCCTGCAAGTTTTGCTACATGTATTCCGTAAGATTCATCTGTTCCACCTTCTACAATTTTTCTTAAAAATATTATATCTTCACCTTTCTCTTTTACTGCAATAGAATAATTTTTTATCCCTTCTACTTTATCTTCTAGCACTGTTAGTTCATGATAATGTGTTGCAAATAGTGTTTTTGCCCCACATTTTTCCTTATCTGCTATATATGTAGCAACAGCCCAAGCTATTGATAACCCATCATATGTAGATGTTCCTCTTCCTATTTCATCTAGTATTACTAAACTATTTGATGTTGCCTCTTTTAATATATTAGCAACTTCCATCATTTCTACCATAAATGTACTTTGCCCCATGCTTAAATCATCTGATGCTCCTACCCTTGTAAAAATTTTATCCACTATACTAATGTGTGCATCTCTTGCAGGCACAAAACTTCCAACTTGTGCCATAAGAGTTATTAATGCCACTTGCCTCATATATGTAGATTTTCCTGCCATATTTGGTCCTGTAATTATAGATAACCTATCATTTTCTTTATCTAAATATGTATCATTTTCAACAAAGGCTCCACTTGGAAGCATTTTTTCTATAACTGGGTGTCTCCCACCTTTTATATTTATTACTCCATCTTCTGAAATTTCTGGTTTTACATAGTTTAAATCTTCTGCTACACTTGCAAAAGATGTTAATACATCTAATGTTGATACTATATTTGCTGTTTTTTGTATTCTTGCAATTTCACATGCAAGTTTACTTCTTATTTCTAAAAATAAATCATATTCTAAATTAATTAATTTATCTTGTGAACCTAGAATTTTATCTTCTAATTCTTTTAGTTCTTCTGTAATAAACCTTTCCGCATTTGTTAATGTTTGTTTTCTAATAAATCTTTCTGGAACTTGACCTAAATTTGATTTTGTTACTTCTATAAAATAACCAAATACTTTATTAAATCCAACTTTTAAATTCTTTATTCCTGTTTTTTCTTTTTCTTTTAGCTCTAATTCCATAAGCCAATTTTTTCCTTCTGTTGTAGCACTTTTTAGTTCATCTACTTCATTATTATAACCTTTTTTTATTATCCCACCCTCTTTTACAGATATTGGTGGCTCATCTATAATTGCATTTTCAATTAATTCATATACATCTTTTAATTCGTCTAATCCTATATATAAGTTTTGTAACATATTAGAGTTTGTTTCTTTTAAAAGTTTTTTTATTTCTGGCAATTCTTTTACTGAATTTTTAAGTGAAATCATATCTCTTGCATTTGCATTTCCATAAGATATCTTTCCAATTAACCTTTCTATATCATATACCTTTTTTAAGTTTTCTATTATTTCTCCTTTTAACATTATGTTGTTTTTTAGCTCTTCTACTGCATCTAATCTTTTTTCTATTTCTAGTTTATCTATTAATGGGTCATTTAGAAAACGCCTTAACATTCTTCCTCCCATAGATGTTTTGGTTTTGTCCAATACCCATAGAAGTGTTCCTTTTTTTGTTTTGTCTCTCATTTTTTCTGTTATTTCTAAGTTGCGTCTTGCATTTATATCTAATGCCATATATCTGTTTGTATTGTATATTTGAATTTTATTTATATGCTCTAATTTTATTTTTTGTGTTTGGTTTAAATAATCAAGTAGTCCATTAATTGCTGATACTATAAGCAATTTATCTTCAATTTTTTCTACTTTTTCTCCTGATACTGTTACTATTTCATAGTTTGATATAATATTTTGTATATCATTACTAAATGCTTCATCTTTTACTTCTGAAATATATAGTCCAAACCTTTCTCTAATTTTAGATATTTCTTCTGTACTTTCATATAGTAAATCATTTGCAATTATTTCTGCTGGAGTAAAACGTGACATTTCGTCTAATAGTTTTTCAAAATTATTTGTTTCATTAATTCCGTGTTGCATAAAATTCTCCTGTTGAAACATCACAAACTGCAACACCATAATATATTCCACTTTTAAATACACTCATTATATAGTTATTTTTCTTTTCTTCTAAAAGGTTAGATTCTATAACAGTTCCAGGTGTTACAACTCTTATAACATCTCTTTTTACAATACCTTTTGTATTTTTTGGATCTTCTAATTGTTCACATATTGCTACTTTGTACCCTTTTGCAATTAGCCTTGCTATATACATATCTACTGCATGAAATGGAACACCACACATAGGGGCTCGTTCCTCCTGTCCGCATTCTCTTCCTGTTAATGTAATTTCTAGCTCTCTTGATGCAGTTATGGCATCATCAAAAAACATTTCATAAAAATCGCCTAAACGATAAAATAAAATGCAATCTTTATATTCTTCCTTTGTATCTAAATAATGTTGCATCATTGGAGAAAACTCTGCCATTTTTACTACCTCTTTCTTATATTACTATTTATTCTATTTGTTATAATTTATTTTTTAAGAACCCCCAGTCGCTCTGCGACAGCCCCCTTGTTAAAGGGGCTTTATTGCAACGCTTCGCAAGGTTTCATAAAATTAAGTTATTTATAAAATATTATTATTGTACTTTGTACTTACTTATTGCACACAAACTTCGAAGTACTCACTAGAAAGCCCCTTTAACAAGGGGGCTGTCGCAGAGCGACTGGGGG
>CATKFT010000219.1 GCA_949747745.1 uncultured Clostridia bacterium | reverse complement strand
TTTCTTCTTTACTCATTTTTTAATCCTCCTATTTTTAGTTTACTAAAAAGTTTTTACTTTACTTTTATAAACTTTTTAAGCTAAACTTTTTTATTCTTAGTGTTTAAGTTCACTACTCTATTTTTTTATATTTAATTTAATACTATTTTATAAATTTAAGCTCTATTTTTCATAATAATTTAAGCTTGTTCTTTTTGCAATCTTACTTGTTCAAGTGCAACTGCAAATTTTGAAATATTTCCAAGTAATGCACCAGCAAGCATTGATAATAATTGTTCTCTTGATGGTAATTTTGCTAAAGTAATTATTTCTTCTGCAGTCATTACTTTACCTTCTACTATACCACCTTTAATTTTGTAAAAATCATTTTTCTTTGTAAATTCATATATTGCTTTTGCTGGCTCTAAATAATCTTCTTTTCCTAGTATAACTGCTGTTGGTCCTATTAAAGCATCATCTAGTCCTTCAAATCCTGCTTCTTTTAATGCTCTTCTTGTTATATTGTTTTTAATTACTTTATAATCAGAATTTGTTTGTCTTAATGTTTTTCTTAAATTTGTTACATCTACAACATTAATTCCTCTATAATCTGTTAAAAGTACAAGTTTCGCTTCTTTTATAGATTCTGCTAAAGATTTTACTTCTTCTTCTTTTTGTTTAATAATTTTTTCGTTTGCCATTGTTTCTATTTCACCTCCCTAAACAAAATTTTTTAAAATTTTGTACTTTTTACTTTCGTTATCTGCAAAATAAATGAATTGGCATAATTATGTATTTTTTCTTAGTTCATTTAAGTCAATAATACATCTTTGTATAATGAACATGTTTATATTGAAAAAGTAAAAAGTCCTTCTTATAGCCATATAAAAGCATATGAAGAAAAGACTTTCTAAATCCGTTTCATAACATATACCTCGGTAGGACTTATAATTCTTGCCTACTGTCTTTGGCTATTTTCTATTTAAATAAAATTTTAAACTTAGTTTAATTAAAATTATCTTTGATTTAAGTATATACTTGGTCCCATTGTAGTAGTTATAGCAACACTTCTAATGTATTGACCTTTTGCAGCTGCTGGTTTTGCTTTTATTATTGCTTCAATTACTGTTTCATAATTTTGTAATAGTTTTTCAGTTCCAAATGATACTTTTCCAAATCCTAAGTGAATAATATTTGTTTTGTCTAAACGATATTCAACTTTACCTGATTTAATTTCAGAAATTGCTTTTGTTACATCCATTGTAACTGTTCCAGATTTTGGGTTAGGCATTAATCCTTTTGGTCCTAATACTTTACCAAGTCTTCCTACAACTCCCATCATATCTGGTGTTGCAACTATAACATCATATTCAAACCAATTTTCCTTTTCAATTTTTGGTATTAATTCTTCTGCTCCTACAAAATCTGCTCCTGCTGCTTCTGCTTCTTTTGCTTTATCACCTTTTGCAAAAACTAAAACTTTTAATGTTTTACCTGTTCCATTTGGAAGTACTACTGTACCTCTAACTTGTTG
>CATKFT010000218.1 GCA_949747745.1 uncultured Clostridia bacterium | reverse complement strand
GTTTATTATAATTAGTATTTAAATTTATATAAAGAAGAATTATTTTTTGAAGATTTCTTTTTTTTCTTTTTCTTTCTATGTTTATTTCCATTATTCATAGAAATCAAAACACGTTTCAAAAAATAAAGAGCAAACATAACTAAAACAATTCTAAAAATAATAACAAAAATAGAATTTGCATAAATATCTTGACCAGCAATTAAATTTGTAGTATAGTTAATACCGAGCTACATCATAAGAAATAGAACCAACAACACTACCCTTTGTAATAGGAGCCTTAAGATTATCTAAATTAACAGTAGGAGTAAGAGAACTACTATCATCAGAAATTTTCATCAAAACACTAACATCATTTTCTACAATTAAATTTAATTCTTTAGTTTCACTACTTGCATTACTAGGATTTACAACCTTATAAATACTATCCTTTTCATACAATTTTTTATAAGAATAATTACTAAAACCATAATTAAATAAATTAATGCAATCATTAAATTTATTATTAGAATTACTATCATTTTCGTTACCAAGAATTACACAAATAAGTTCAAAATCATCTTTTTTACTACTTGCAACAATACAATTTTTAGCAGGATCAGTAAACCCTGTTTTTATACCAGTAGCATATTTATAAAATTGACTACTCTTACTATTAATAAGCTTATTAGTAGTAGCAAAAGTCCTATCAGTTTTATCATACTTATTAGTTGCAGGTAAAGTATACCTAGAAGTAGAAACAATTTTTCTAAAAATTTCATTTTTCATAGCATATCTACCCATAAGAGCCAAATCATAAGCACAAGAATAGTGATTTTCATTATGAACACCGACTTGGATTAATGAAATTAGTATTTTTACAGCCAATATCAATAGCTTTTGTATTCATCATACTTGAAAAACTCTCTATAGATCCACCAATATCTTCAGCAATAACGTTAGCAGCATCATTAGCAGAAGGAATAAGAAGAACATTTAAAAGATTCTCAAAAGTTAAATTTTCATCAACTTGCAAGTTAGCATTAGTATATCCAGAAGGAACACTAAAAACAGCATCATAACTAACATTTGCAACAGAAGAAAGCTCTCTATTTTCTAATGCAAGAATAGCAGTCATAATTTTAGTAGTACTTGCAGGATACATCTTATCATAAGCATTTTTTTCATAAAGAATTTTACCGAGTATTTGCATCCATTAAAATAGCCACAGGAGCATTAATTGAAACATCAGTAGTTGCTCCAAAACAAAGAGAAGAAGGAAGTAAAAAAATAAAAATCAAAAAAATGCATAATATATGTAAAAAATTTTTCTTAAAATTCATAAAAAAACCCCTCTAAAAAATATATAAAT
>CATKFT010000217.1 GCA_949747745.1 uncultured Clostridia bacterium | reverse complement strand
TTGCTTCATAAATTTCTGCTACATTATTTATTGTTCCTGTATTTTCATTTGTCATAACTTTTGTTAATACTAAAGTTATTTCTTTTGTTTCTCCTGGTTGTAATAATGTATTTGCTAAACTAGAATTATATAAATTTCCACTTTCACCCTCATACCAGTCTTTATTTAATTCAGAACTAAATTTCATATCAGTTGGCATGTAGTCTACTACTTTTTTAACATATCCTGCTATTTCGCCTTCGTTTGTTACTTTTATTTTGTATTCAACAATTACTGTTGTTCCTTCTACTGTTTTATCTTTTAAATCTATTTTTGCAAATTTTGCATCATTATATGTATATTCTTTTGTTTTATTAGAATTATTAACTGTTATTTTAGATACTGATTTATCTAATTTTAAATCGAATTTTGGTTTTAATATAAGTCCCATATCTATATTGGTAATATCTTCACTTGTAATTACTATACTATTTGCAACAGCTGCTTTTAGTTTTTCTCCATTTATAGTAACATCCATTGCTATTACATCTGAATTTTTACTATCTATTACCCCTTCTTGTTTATATGATGTTATCGCATAGTTTTGATTATCATATTTAAATACTACTAAATATTTTCCTGATTTTAGATTTGCAAATGTATATGTTCCTTTTGTATTTGTTGTTTGTATTTTGTGAGCTCCTGTTACTATATCTTTTACTATTTCTCCTGTTTCTGAATTAACAAGCATTACTTCTATTCCACTTAGTAACTCTTCGTCATCATCTCTTTTTCCATTTGCATTTTTATCTAACCATGCAAGTCCTGTAATTTTATATGTTCCTTCAACTGGTTCTTCTACTGTAGGGTCATCTGTTTCCACTTTTTCTACTATTTTATGTTTTACTTCATTTGAACCAATACTTGTCATATCGTCTGCAAATAATGTAACTATATTTACTATTTCTCTTTCTTTATTGTTTTCTTCAGTATTTTCTACTTGTGCTTTTATTGTTATATCTATAGTTTCTCCTGGTTTTATTGTAGAAAGTATAATGCTTGCATCTGTATTTCCTATCCATGATGTATGTTCTTCTCCATTTAATATGTATGTTGAACCCTTATATATTAAGCCTTCTGGTAAATAATCTTTTATTTCTACACCATTTGCTACTACTTCTCCAACATTTTTTACTGTAACATTATATTCTACTGTGTCACCTATAGATACTTCTTCTTTTGTTCTTGTAGTTTGTTCTATTGTAAGTACTGGTTTTGTTACAATAACTTTAGATTCATTTGTAGCTATTTCCTTATCCTTTGTTTTTACTGTCATTGTATTTGCTATTTCTTGTATTGATTGATTAACATCAAATTTGTTTATTTGTACTGTTAAAATTACAGTTTTGCTACCAAGTCCATCTAATTTTCCTATATTCCATGTAACAGTATTTGTTTCTTTATTATATACTCCATCTTCATTTGCTCCTACAAATGTTACTCCATTTGGTATTTTACTTGTAACTACTACATTCTCTTTTGGTGTATTATTTACATTTTCAATTTTTGTTATATATGCAAAACTTTGACCTTCTTTTTTGTTTGTATATGATGGAGATAATTCCATTTCTACATTTAAGTATCCTTCTACAATTTTGTTTGTTTTAGGTTTAGATTTAAATGTATCATCATAGTTTTCTACTTTTGCATTTGCTACTACTTCTATTTCTTTTTCTTGTTTATTTTCAAGCATCTTTGCTTCTACTTGATATGTAGCCATGACAATTTCTTCTGGATTTATTTGTTCAAACTTTGTTTGATATTCATGTATACCTTCATATTGTACTTTTGTTACAGGGTCTTCTGATCCTTCCATTCCCTCAAAAACTGTATAGATTGTTCCTTCTGGAATATTTGATGTTAATGTAACATTATTTGCAAATGTTTTTCCAACATTTTTTACAACTACTGTATATGTTATAAGTTTTCCTTCTTCTATATCTCCATCAAAATTTGATGATACTGATACTTCTAAGTTTGGTCCTTCACCCGTTTCTAAACAAACTTTTGGAGATACTTGTTTGTCAGCAATAACTTCACTTTCTTTTACATTATCAAAATATACAACATAGTTTGAATATACACTTTTTCCATGTTCTATATTTTCTGATATTCTTGTCTCATAACTAAATTCTAATATATCTCCTGTGTTCATTTCATAACTGCCTAATAATATTAAATAAGATTGTATTTGTGTTATATCTTCAATTTCATCTATTTCTTTCCATCCATTTTCTTCTTTTGTAAGTTCTTGTGTTGCTGATGGATTTGTAGTATAGTATATTTTATGTGTAATATTTTGATCTTTTAAATTTACTAGTTTTGTTACTCTTGTAGACATGTTTGAACCAAAAAGTTCTTTTGTTTCAACATCTGTATTTCCTTCTACTGGCATTCTTCCTAATATTCTTATATTTTTTGCTACATTATTATAGTTATTAATTACACTCATTTCAACTGTTGCTATTTTTGCCTCAGATTTTGCATCTAGTTTTCCTGTTATTGTTTCACCATTTACACCTGTTATTGTTTCACCTTTTTTGTTAAATCCTGAAATGGTTGTTGTTGTTACCATACCAGTTGGTGCTACTGCTCTTAATGTATTTTCAGCATAAGCTTTTTCATCTGTTTGTGCTCTCATTTTTTGTTTTGTACTTTGTGTTTCATTATATGATGTTGCATTTTCATTTGTTACATATACTTTTACTATATCATTTTTTGTAGGTGTTAATTTCTTTAATGTAATGTCTGTATTTATAACAATGTTTGCACCTTTTGATACTTCATTTTGACTATATTTTGTTTGTTCTCCTTCTAATTCTATTTGTATTACAATGTTTCCATTTTCATTTACGTAAGAATTTCTTCCTTTTATTTTTAGTTCATCATCAAATAATAAATCTACATCTTTCATTTCTAATTCTTGGATATAATTTGGTAATATTATTTCTATTCTTGGATTTTTATATAAGTCACAACTAATATCATTTGTTTTTAATACAACTCTAAATTCTACATTTTCATTTTTTACTATAGTAGATAAATTGCTTTTATTTGTTGCAAGTTCTATTTTTGTAGATGGTGCTATTAATGTAATATCTTTTATTTTTTCTACTGTTTCTATTTTTGTATTTGCATATTCTACATTTGCAGTTGTTTTTAGTTGTAGTTTTTTAAAGTCTTCTACTTGATTTTTATTATAATCTGTTTTTCCATTTAATGCTTTTACATGATTTATTTCTATTTTTCCATTTTTTACTGGTTTAGATGTTTCTATTTTTATTTCATTTATTTTGCTTTCATAATTATATATATAATTTCCTTCTTCATTTGCTTCAGTATCTTTTGTAAAGATTGCTAGTTGTTCTCCATCACTACCTATTATTTTAATATATCCATCTTGTCCTAATATTTCTTCAAAATTTGCTTTATTAATAGATGTAGTTTTATAGTATGTATAATTTTTATTGTCTATTACTGTTTTTGTTAATTCTCCTTGTTCATTTACAAAATTATCTGTACTATTTTCTACAATTATTTTGTCTACTAGATTTGCATATGCTACTTCTAATATAACTTTTTCATTATATGCTACTTCTAATTCTTTTTTTGTATATAAATAACCTTTATTTAATTCATCATTTGCAAAGAACTCTACTGTTACAAAATTTCCTTTATTTTCATTTAATTTTATTTCTAAAGAATCTTCTTTTTCTAATTTTGTTATTGTATCATTATATGCTTCAATTATAACTTTTGATTTTTGTTTTGTTTCTATTTTTTCAAACTTTTCTTTATATTTATATGTAACTGTGTATTCATTTTTATCTGTTTTATTCCATATTACTTTATTTTCTTCATTTGCTTTATTTTCTGTTACTATAGTTAATATTCCTGTTTCTTTATTGTATTCCCAACCACTTAAGTTATTTACTATTACTTCTTCTGGTTTTTGTCCTTCTATTTGTGGTACTTCTATAGTTATTTTAGTTTGTTTCATTGGTAAGCTATTATTTTCTATTCCTGTTTTTATTATAGTTTGTAATATAGTTCCTAATGAACCTTCTATTTCATATGGTATATATGTTTTTGTTTCTTGTTCTATTATTGCTTTTGTCTCTTTATTCCATTCATTTCTTATTTTTATTGTTTTTTCTATTTGAATTGTCTTTCCTGTGTTATCTACATATGAACCTGTTAATGTTATATCATTTATTTTATTAAAATCAGATAAATCAAATATTTCAGTTTTTTTGCTTGCAACTGGTATATCTAATACAATCCCTGTTCCACTTCCTATTTGTTTTAACATGATTATGTTTTTATCAATATCTATTTTTTCAACTGCTGAAAGATTGTTTTCCTCATTTAAGATTTGAAAATTTACAGGCTTTTTGTCTGCACCTAACATTTCTATTTTTGCATTTTTTAAATACCCTTTTTGTACATTAACTGATAAATATAGTTTTCCTTTTTCATCTATATCTTGTTTTAATGTATGTACTTTTTTACTTTCACTAGTCGTAAAATAAGCATCAAATTTAACATTTTCGTTATTTGATACTGTTCCTTGTTTTTCTAATTCATCAGATATTGCATATGATTTATTCGCATAAATCCCAAGCATTATAAAGTTTGTGAATGTTAGTATCACAGCCAAGCTAGTTGCTAATACCTTACCTAATAGTTTTTGATTCATCTTTAAATTCCTCCTTGTATTTTTAAGTTTACACTATCACTTTTTATTATACCTCTTTTTCAGCTCTTTTTCAAGTTTTTTCGCTAAAAAATCAAGTTTTTATGTAAAATGTCTTTTATTGTCATTTTTTGTAAATTTATATACTTTTTTGGCTAACTTTAAAATGTTTTTTGTTTTTATATACTTTAATATTTATAATACTCTTTTTTTGCTTATTTTCAAGTACTTATTTTTACCAATTTTCTTTGTTTCAAATTATGTTTATTTACGGAAATGCCATATTTCAGATAGTTTTTTTCATTTGTTAATTTTTTGTTAAATTTATATTACAAAGTAACATTATATGTTGTTAAAGCATATAATGTAAAAGCGAATGTATAGCAACATTTGGGAGGGGGTAACTCTAAATGGATTCTGATTTTATGACTAATTTAGCTAATATGATGAAAAACGGAAATATATCTAATAATATGAAAAATTTTATTAATAATACAAAAAATAATCCAGAATTTAATAACAACAATAACAATAACAACAACAATAACAATAACAATAACAATAACAACAACAATAACAATAACAATAACAATAACAATAACAATAACAACAACAATAACAATAACAATAACAATAACAACAACAATAACAACAACAATAAC
>CATKFT010000216.1 GCA_949747745.1 uncultured Clostridia bacterium | reverse complement strand
GTGCAATGCCAACAGCAGGAAGTTCTGATTTCGAAATTTCTTCCAATGATGACCTACCATTCTAAAACAAAGATAGGGGGAAAAGAAAAAATGGCTGATAAAAAGCAAAATAATAAAAGAAATAATAGAATGAATAATGGTGATGAGGATTATAATCCAAAATTTAGAAAAATGAGAAAAAAAGTTTGTGCACTTTGCAGTGACAAAGATTTTGTTTTAGATTATAAAAATCCAGACCAATTAAAAAAATTCATTAATGAAAAAGGTAAAATTTTACCAAGAAGAGCAACAGGAGCATGTGCAAAACATCAAAGAGATATAACAATAGCAGTAAAAAGATGTAGACATATTGCAATGTTACCTTATGCTGAAAACTAATAAAGTATAATAAAATTGCTGTAACTCAATAGTATAAATGAGTACAGCAATTTTTAATTTGTCTAAAATTAGCAGTTTAATGCAGAAAATAATGTAAGAAAAAAGAAATTTTAAATAGTAACAAAATTACCATAAACTTTGTTTAAACATATAATAAATAGTAAATACTATTATTATCATAATAAAAGTAGGTGGTAAAATGAAATTAGGAATTGCATTATCTGGTGGAGGAATTAGAGGAATTGCCCATGCAGGAGTATTAAAAGCATTAGAAGACAATGATATAAAAATAGATGTAATAGGTGGAACAAGTGCAGGAAGTTTAGTTGCAAGCTTGTACGCTATGGGATATTCACCTTATTATATATACATATTATTTAAAAGATATTCCAATGAATTAGTTGAAATAAGTACAGGACCAATTATTTCTGGAATTGGTAGTCTTATGAAAAATAAAATAAGCCTTAAAGGCTTAAAATCTGGTAAAAATTTAGAAAATGTTTATAATAAAATAGCATATAAAAAAGGAATAAGAAAGATAGAACAAATTGAAATGCCAATTGTAATACCTACAGTTGATATAACAAATGGCAAGGAATATGTAATAACAAATAAAATTCCAGAAAATGAGGAAAATAAAGAACAATATATAACAGATATAACTGTTGGAAAAGCAGTTAGGGCAAGTAGTAGTTTTCCAGCAGTGTTCTCACCTTGCGAATTTGAAAGTCATGCTTTTATGGATGGTGGGACACTAGACAATATTCCAGTACATGAAGTAAAAAAGCAAGGAGCAGATAGAGTAATAGCAGTAAAATTTGATGCAGACCCTATTACTGAGGAAAGTAATATAATGGATATTGTAATGAAGACAATAGATATAATGGGAAGCAAAATATCAGAAGAAAGCTTAGAAATGAGTGATTTAGTATTAAGTGTATATACAGATAAAGTAGGATTATTAGATACTAAAAAATTAGACAGTTGCTATAAATATGGATATGAATGTGCTATGCAAAATTTAGATAAAATAAAAGGGTTGTTATAGAATATGCTATAAAGAAGATATAAATGGTGTTGTAGAAAATATATTTATTAGTTACTGTTTAAACTATAAAAATTTTCATTGAGAAAATCAATTTTAAGATATTTTAATAAAAATTTAGAATTTCAACACATTGAGAAAATTAATAAATTATATATAGTCTGAACAGTAGCATTTATTAGTTACTGGTCAGACTATAAAAATTTTCATTGTGAAAATCAATTTTAAGACATTTTAATAAAAATTTAGAGTTTCAACAAATTGAGAAAATTAGTAAATTATATATAGTTTGAACAGTAGCATTTATTAAATTTTCACTTCACGATTAAATTTATTAGCTAAAAACGCATTGCATAAAAACAATTCTTATGTTATTATAAAATCTGGATATAATAATAGAAAAGTATTAAAGGAGGCATTTTATGAAATTTAAAGAGTGGGAAGGTTTTAAAAAAGGAGATTGGCAAAATGAAATTGACGTAAGAAGTTTTGTGCAGAGTAATTATACACCATATGAAGGAGATTCTAGTTTCCTTGTAGGACCTACTGAAAATACAAAAAAACTATGGTCTAAAGTTTTAGAATTATATAAAAAAGAAAAGGAAAATGGTGGAGTATTAGATATAGATACAAAAACTATTTCAGGAATTTCAGCATATGAAGCAGGATATATAGATAAAGAATTAGAACAAATAGTAGGACTTCAAACAGATGAGCCATTAAAAAGAGCAATTATGCCATATGGAGGTATAAAAATTGTAGAGAAATCTTGTGAAGCTTATGGAAAAAAAGTAGATCCAGATGTAGATAGAATATTTAATTCTATTAGAAGAACACATAATGATGGAGTATTTAGTGTATATACAAAAGATATTCGTGCTGCTAGAAGTTCACACTTAATTACAGGACTTCCAGATGGATATGGACGTGGAAGAATAATAGGAGATTATAGAAGAGTTGCACTATATGGTGTAGATGCTTTAATAAATGACAAAAAAGAAGAATTAGATAACTTGAATGTTGATTATTTGACAGAAGAAATAATAAAAGAACGTGAAGAGATTCACGATCAGATTTTAGCTCTAGAAAGCTTGAAAGTAATGGCAAGTAAATATGGTTATGATATTTGCGTACCTGCAAGTAATGCAAAAGAAGCAATACAATGGACATATTTTGCATATCTTGGTGCAGTAAAGGATCAAAATGGAGCTGCAATGAGTCTTGGTAGAACTACTACTTTTCTAGATATTTATATAGAAAGAGATTTAAAAAATGGAGTATTAACTGAGGAACAAGCACAAGAACTAATGGATCACTTTGTTATGAAATTAAGAATGGTGCGTTTTTTAAGAACACCTGAATATGATGAGTTATTTAGTGGTGACCCTGTATGGGTAACAGAGTCTATTGGTGGTATGGGAATAGATGGAAGGACATTGGTTACTAAAAATTCTTATAGAATGTTATATACATTAGTAAATTTAGGACCTGCACCAGAACCAAATATGACAGTATTATGGTCTACAAGGTTACCAAAATCTTTTAAAGATTTTTGCGCTGATTTATCTATAAAAACATCTTCTATACAATATGAAAATGATGATTTAATGAGAAGATTTTGGGGAGATGATTATGGTATTGCATGTTGTGTTTCTGCAATGAGAATTGGAAAGCAAATGCAGTTTTTTGGTGCAAGATGTAATCTTGCAAAAACTCTTCTTTATGCTATAAATGGCGGAAGAGATGAGATGAGTGGAAAACAAGTTACACCTAAGTTTGAGCCTATTAAGAGTGAATATTTAAATTATGAAGAAGTAATGGAAAAATTTGATAATATGATGGATTATGTTGCTAAAATTTATATTAAAGCATTAAATGCTATTCATTATATGCATGATAAATATTCATATGAAGCAATTGAAATGGCTTTACATGATAAGGAAATATTAAGGACAATGGCTTGTGGAATTGCAGGATTATCTGTAGTTTCTGATTCATTATCAGCTATAAAATATGCAAAAGTAAAGGCTATTCGTGATGATACAGGGCTTAGTGTGGATTTTGAGATAGAAGGAGATTATCCAAAATACGGAAATGATGATGAAAGAGCAGATGAAATTGCTGTAAGCTTAGTTAAAATTTTTATGAATAAGCTTAAGAAATATAATACTTATAGAAATGCGAAGACTACTATGTCTGTTCTTACTATTACTTCTAATGTTGTATATGGTAAGGCTACTGGTAATACTCCAGACGGAAGAAAAAAGGGAGAGCCATTTGGTCCAGGGGCAAATCCTTTACATGGAAGGGATACAAATGGGGCTCTTGCTGTTATGAATTCTGTTGCAAAACTTCCATATGAATATGCTGAGGATGGTATTTCTTATACTTTCTCTATAACTCCTGCTACTCTTGGTAAGGATGAAAGTACAAGAACTACGAATTTGGTTAATATGCTTGATGGATATTTTATGCAGGAAGGTCATCACATTAATGTTAATGTGTTTGATAGGGCACTTCTTGAGGATGCTATGGAACATCCTGAAAAGTATCCACAGCTTACAATTAGAGTGTCTGGGTATGCAGTTCATTTTACAAAGCTTACTCGTGAGCAACAACTTGATGTTATTCATAGGACTATACATGAAAGGATTTAGACTTAATAAGTCTGCTCCCAAAAAGTAATATATTTGATTTTTTCATTGTACCACTTCTGATACTTACAAGTATTCCTAGCATCTCAGATGTTTGTGGTTCCATTACAAAAATAAAATATATTACTTTCTTCATGCTAGTTTGGGAGGTATATTATTATAATGTTTTTGTACGGTTTGGGAGGCACAGATGGAAAAATTTGATAAAAATACGATGGCAAGGGTTCATTCTATTGAAACATTGGGAACGGTTGATGGTCCAGGGCTTAGGTTTGTTGTATTTATGCAGGGGTGTCATTTAAGGTGTAAGTATTGCCATAATAGAGATACTTGGAATACGTCTTTGGGAGATGTTATTACTTTAGAAGAATTGGTTAGCAAAATTGAAAACTATATGAATTATTTTAAGGCTTCAAATGGTGGAGTTACGATTACTGGGGGGGAGCCTTTATTACAAATGGATTTTTTAATTTCCTTGTTTAAAGAATTGAAAAAACGAGATATTCATACAGCAATTGATACATCACGGAATGTTTAGTTTAACTGATAAATTAAAGGAATTAATTTTGCTTACAGATTTGTTTTTGTTAGATATAAAGCATATAAATAGTGACAAGTGTAAGGAACTAGTTGGTTTTTCTAACGAAAAAGAATTAGATTTTGCAAGGTATTTAAGTGATATTGGAAAGCCTATATGGATTAGGCAAGTATTAATTCCAGGTATTACTGATGATTTAGATGATTTACTTAAATTAAAAAGTTTTATTGAATCTTTAAAAACAGTGGAGAAAGTAGAAATTTTGAACTATCATAATATGGGAAAATTTAAATGGGAAGACCTGGGATATGAGTATGAGTTAGAAAATGTGCCCAATGCAACTGATGAGGATGTTTGTAGGGCAAAGGAAATACTTAGTATATAAATAGCTAAAAAGCAATGCCTAAAAGACATTGCTTTTAAAAAAAGTGCAAACCGCATAGTTGTAAGGTAATTCCCGCAATTATTCCTATTGAATATAGTAAAATTACAATTTTTATATTTTCCTTTACATTTTTATTTACCCTAAACAAAATAAGTATTCCTACACCTGTACCTACAAGTAGTCCTGAAATCATTGTAGATATGCTAATTACATTTGAAAGGTATAGTTGAGTTAAAATTACAGATGAAGCACAATTTGGAATTAAGCCTATAATTCCTGCAATAACAGGTCCTAATATTGGACTTTTTTGTATTAAACTAGATAATGCTTCTTCTCCAATTAGATGTATTAAAACATTTAAGATTAGTGTTACTATTAAAATATAAATAAATATACTTAGTGTATGATTTAAAGAAGATTTCAATATACTTCCTTCTTCACAATGACAATGTTCATGCTCGCATATTTCACCAATTTTTTCTTCTTCTATTTTTTCTGTTTTACAGGTTAAATGTATAACAAAATCTACTATAAAACCTGCAATTATTCCGATTATCAATTTTATACCTAGTATTTTTAATATAACATCAAAAGGAGCAGATTCTGATATTAAAATTGGCAACATTTCATCTGAAGTTGATAAAAATATTGAAATTAAAGTTCCTAAAGTAATAACTCTACCAGCATACAAATTTGAGCAAATAGCGGAAAATCCACATTGTGGAAATATTCCTAAAATACCACCAAGTAATGGTCCAAATTTGCCAGATTTTTGAATTATATTTTTAGTTTTATTACTTGTTTTATGTTCTAGTATTTCCATTATTAGGTATGCAAAAAATAAAAAAGGTAATAATTTTATTCCATCAATTAAAGTGTCTATTAAAATATCTAACATATAATTGTCCTTTCTATGTTACTTTAAAATTAAAGTATATATTCATTCTAATTTAAAAATTAATTTTTTTGAGATGACTATAATAGTAACATATTTTTCACAAAATAACAAGAAAAAACTTGAAGAAATCAGGGTAATCTTATGAAATATTACAAATTTTGATATTACATGAGATTACTCTGGGAAGAAATTCAGTTTAAATTTTATAAAATTATTTAATTTCAAATACATATAAAAAAATTTTAT
>CATKFT010000215.1 GCA_949747745.1 uncultured Clostridia bacterium | reverse complement strand
TTCTTATCATACTTTTTAATGTATTTTGTTCTATTGTAATAGAATTTTCTATATTTATTTGAGGAAGTTCAGGAAATTCCTCTGGATTCATAGTTGCTAATTTGTATAATGAGCCTTCACATTCTATTACTAATAAATTGTTTTCATTTAGTGTAATGTTTATTTCTGTATCTGGTAGTTTTCTAATAATCTCACTAAACATTATTGCATTTACTACAGTATTTCCTTGTTCTTTTACTTCAGCCTTCATTATATATTCTATTCCTATCTCTAAATCATAGGTTGTAAATTTTATTTCATTATCATTTGTTTGAATAAGTATTCCTTCTAGTATAGGCATTGTTGTTTTTGATGCTACTGCTTTTATTACGGAATTAAGTGCTTTAAGCATTTTATCCTTTTCGCAAATAAATTTCATTTTGAACACTCCTTTATTATATAAATTAATATTTTTAGTAGTATTAGTATTAGGGGCTGTGGATTTAGTGGAAAACTTATTTAAATCTATACAGCCGTAATAAAATTTGTGTGAATTATTCTGTTGAAAAGTAACTAATTTATCCACAATGAAAATTTCAGAATGTGAATTTTTGAGTTATCAACAGGTTATTTACAAAGTATAAACATACATATGTGGATAATGAATGTAGTTGTTCCGTAAGAAGAATTTGAATATGTTTTTTCAAACGGAAGTTTTTACAAACATAAATTTTAAAAAGTTGTAATAAATGTTTATATATTAATTAGTTTGAATTTAATATTAAGTTTTTCACACTATCCACAATTAGTTTTGTGTTTCCGTTTCCATTTTCTTTTATTTCATTTTCTATTTTTCTACATGCATGCATTACTGTTGTATGATCTCTTTTTCCAAAGCTCTCCCCTATTTTGGCAAGTTGCATTTGTGCGATGTCACGACATAAATACATGGCAATTTGCCTTGGATATGCTAAGTCATTTGAACGTTTTGAACTTTTTAAATCTTTTGGATTTAAGTTGAAATATTTTGCAACAACTTCTTGTATGTATTCAGGTGAAACTATTTTTTCTTTTTGTGATACGATATCATTTATTGCTCTTTCTGCCATTTCCATTGTTAATGGACTATGTGTTAATGATGCTTTTGCAATCATTTTATTAAGAACTCCTTCTAATTCCCTAATGTTTGAATCTATTTTTGTTGCTATATTTGAAAGTATCATATCATCTATTACTATGTTATCAAATTGAGCCTTTTTTCTTAAAATTGCTAAACGTGTTTCATAATCAGGGTTTGATATGTCTGCTATCAGTCCCCATTCGAAACGTGATTTTAGTCTATCTTCTAATAGTTTTATTTCTTTTGGTGGTCTATCACTTGAAATTATTATTTGTTTTCCGCTTTCATGTAAAGTATTAAATGTATGGAAAAATTCTTCTTGAATTCTTTCTTTTCCAGCAAGGAACTGAATATCGTCTATTAAAAGAACATCTACATTTCTATAAGTATTTCTAAAATCTTCATTTGTATTGTCTTTTATTGCGTTTATTAATTGGTTTGTAAATTTTTCAGATGTTACATATAGTACTTTTGAGGAATTATTTTTTCTTAATATTGAATTACCAATTGCATGCATTAAGTGAGTTTTCCCGAAGACCTACACCTCCATATAAGAATAATGGATTATATGAAGTTGCAGGAGCTTCTGCTACGGCTAAAGCTGCTGCATGTGCAAATCGATTACTATTTCCAACTACAAAAGTATCAAAAGTGTATTTTGGATTTAAAGAAGAGCTTGAATATCCTGAAATAGTATCCATAGAATTATTAGTTACTGTTTTTTTACTACTGTCAGGTGAATTTGGACTAACAATAATTTCAAGTTCACAATCTTCTTGATTAGTTATATATTTGAATGTATTTAATATTAAATCATAATAACGTACTTTTACAGAGTCTAAATGGATATTAGAATTAACACTTATTATATAAGTGTTTCCTTCTTTTCCAACCATTTCAATGCATTTAATCCAAGTATCATATGCTACTCTTGTCATTTCGTCTTTTAATAATTCTTTAACTTCTTTTAATAGTTTATTTAAATCAGTTGGCATTGTTAATTCATTCCTTCCACAGGTTTTAATATTTATATATCAGTATTTACAAAAAATAAAAAGCTAACTTATCCACACACTTATCCACAAAATGTTGATAAGTTACATATAAAATTTATATATGTGGTAAAAGTTTTCTTTTGTAAAATAAAAAAATAATATAATGTTTTGCATGCTAATCATATCAAAAAAGTAAGAATTTAGTCAATACAAATGTGGAAAAAAATTTAAAAATGTGGATAAATTTTCTGTAAGGCAAGTTTGCGTAAAGAAAATTTATATTTTAATTGACTACTTGACCTTTTATATTATTGTTTTGTAATTAAAAAAGTTAAAAAATGTTGTCTTTCTATTGACAAAAATAGTATTTTCATTATATAATTATTATACTTGTTTGAAAGTAAGAATTAATATAGATTTACTTACGGAAATAATTATTAGGAGGTGCAGTAATGAAAAGAACATTTCAACCAAAAAAAAGACAAGAACAAAAAGAACATGGTTTTATGAAAAGAATGAAAACTAGAGCAGGAAGGAATATATTAAAAGCTAGACGTGCTAAAGGAAGAAAAAAGTTGAGTGCTTAGTTGTAAGTGGCCACAGTTTAGGTGTGGCTTTTTTGCAATTAGCATAAAGTGTGGTAATTATGAAAAAAACATTAAAACTTAAAAAAAATTATGAGTTTAAAAGAGTTCTTTCTAAGGGAAATTACTATTCGGGAAAGTTTTTAGATGTTTTTGTTAAAAAAAACAAGTATTCTATTAATTTTATAGGTATTGCAATTGGAGTTAAAATTACAAAAGCTGTTAAAAGAAATAGAATTAAAAGGCTTATTTTTGAAAACTATAGGCTTTTAGAAGAAAACTTAAATATTGGATATGATATTGTTTTTTTATGGAAAAAGAAAATTGACATTAAAAATGCTACTTTTATAAATATAAAAAATGATATGATATATGTTTTTAAAAGAATAGGAATGTTAGAATAATGAAAAAGATATTCATAATTTTTATTGATTTATATAAAAAGTATATTTCACCAATATTTCATAACTTAGGTTTTGATTGTAAATTTTATCCAACATGTTCAACATATACAAGACAAGCTATTGAAAAATATGGTGTTATAAAAGGCGGATTTTTAGGGCTAAAAAGAATTTTAAAATGTAATCCCTTTTCTAAAGGAGGATATGATCCTTTAAAATAGGGAATAAGGAGAATGTATATATGATATCTTTTTTTGCAAATATGTTTGGATATGTTCTAAACTGGTTATATCAATTTATTGGAAATTATGGGCTTGCTATTATATTGTTTTCTGTTATTTTAAAGCTAATAATGCTTCCAATATCTATTAAACAGCAAAAGACAATGAAAAAGTCAGCTAAAATACAAGAAAAAATGAGAGAAATTCAAGATAAGTATAAAAACAATCCAGAAAAATTAAATCAAGAAACATTAGAATT
>CATKFT010000214.1 GCA_949747745.1 uncultured Clostridia bacterium | reverse complement strand
GGAACTGTAACATCATGTTATATAAATACTGTAAAAGTTAATGAATTTTTAAATGTAAAAAATAAAGATAGTGTTCCTGTAAAAGTTAATACTTCTACAAATGAGGGACTAACTATATATAATAATAAAACTAAAAAATCATATAAAGCTAAAAGTGGTGCTACAACAAATGTTCAAATTGTTGAGGGAGAACAAACTTTAACAATAACATTAGATACTGGATATAAAACAACAAGAAAGGTAGTTAGCATAAAAGAGGGAGAAGAAGTTAAGCCAAATGTTATGGATGAAAATCCAGAGGAAGAAGAAGTTAAAGTAATTTTAAAAAGCTTAGTTATAAAAGGTGTTACAATAGTACAATTAGAGGGTGAAGAAGAGCCAAAAGAACACAAAGTAAGCCTTGAGTTATCTCCAAAATTTTCAAGTGAAGTGTATGAATATAGTGTAACTATACCAGAAGAACTAAATGATATTACAAAGTTAGATATAACAGCACTAGGAGATAGGGATGATTTTACAATAGAAATTAATGGAAATGAAGATTTAGTATATGGAGAAAACATAGTAACTATAATTGTTAAAACAAAAGATGGTGAAAAGAAGCAAGAATATAAAATTATAGTAAATAAAGAAGAAAAAGCAGTAGAAGCAGTTACTACACCAATGCCAATTGTAGAACAACCTAAAGAAGAAGAGAAATTTCCATCACAACTTGTAAAAAATATAATTATAATAGTTACATTAGTAGCATTAGTAGCAGGAATTGTATTTGCAGTAGTTGAATATAAATATACAAACAGAGGTAGTTCAGAATATAGTTTTGGAAATGAATCATATGGAACAATAGAGTTTGAAGAAGAAGTTAATGAAAATGAAGAAGAATTTGAAGAAAGAGAAAATATGTATAGAGATGAAGAAGATGATGATGAAAGAAGAATTAGAAGAAAAGGAAAGCACTTTTAAAAATTAAATCTAATAAATCTTTGATACAATACTTAGCACTTATCAATACCTACTTTAAATGTTTAGTGATAATTACATTTTATCAGGTATTCTAAGATAAGTGCATTATTTTTACAATAAATGTTTGAGGATATTAACTCACCCAACATTTATTATAGAACCTAAAATAAAAAGAGAACATAACAGTATAAAAAATGTTCTCTTTTATTTTGATATAAAAAATAGGTTATGATATTTATATAACAAAGCTACATTTCTTTAGGAGATAGCCTTAAAAAGTATAATTTGGACTAAAAATAATATTATTTCAACTCTACAACTGTAACTCCCATTTCTCCTTCACCAAATGTACCAAGACGAAAGCTTTTTACATGTGGATGCATTTTTAAAAATGTATGAATAGCTTTTCTAAGTGTACCAGTGCCTTTACCATGTACAATACGAATAGATGAAAGTTTAGAAAGTGCACAATCATCTAAATATTTATCAATAGCAAAAATTGCTTCTTCTACATTATAACCTATAACATTAATTTCAGTACTTGCAGTTCTTGTCTTATTTGTTTTATATGAAGACTTTAGGCTAGAATTAGAAACTTTATTTTGTAATTTATCTATATCAGATTTAGCAATGTTATTTAAATTAACCATCATTTTAACACTACCAATTTGAACTAAAACTTCATTAGATTTATTTACCAAAGAAGATATAGTTCCGTGTTGGTTTAAATTTGTAACTAGAACAGGCATACCAATATATATATCATCTTTACTAATTAAAGATATATTTTCATTGTTAACATCATTAACAATAGAGGATGCTTTTATACTATCATTTAATTTATTTCTAGTATTATTCAAATTTCGAATTCCAGAATTATCAATATTTTTAGAATTTATATTAATTTCCTGTATTGCCATACTTACTTGTTCTTTTGCATCTTGCAAAAGTTTCCTTGCCTCAACTTTTGCTTTTTCAATTATTGAATTCTCTTTCAAAATTAGTGCAGAATTTTTCTTTTCAAAAGATTTTCGTAAAAGTTCAACTTGTGCTAAATTTTTTTCTATTTCATCTTTTTCATTTTCTATTTTTTGTTTGTTATCATAAATACTTTTTAATAATTCTTCAATACTAATATTGTCAGAAGTTATAAAAGTACGAGCTCTATCTATTATAGACTGCTCTAAACCAAGCTTTTTACTTATAGCAAAAGCATTACTTTTTCCAGGTATTCCAATTAATAGTTTATAAGTTGGCTTTAAAAATTTCAAATCAAATTCACAACAAGCATTCATGAAACCATTATGAACTAAAGCATAATTTTTAATTTCAGAATAATGTGTAGTTGAAATAGTAAGAACTCCCTTATTAAAAAACTCTTCTAAAATGCTAATTGCAAGTGAACTTCCGCTCTATTGGATCTGTTCCGTGAACCAAGTTCATCTATAAGAACAAGACTGTTAGATGTAGAAAGATTTAGTATATCTATAATATTTTTCATATGTGCAGAAAAAGTACTTAAAGATTCGCCAATACTTTGTTCATCACCAATATCTGCAAATATATTATCAAAAACATATATACTACTATTTTCATTTGCAGGAATATGAAGTCCACTACAAGCCATTAAAGTAAGAAGACCAACAGTTTTTAAACTAACAGTTTTTCCACCAGTATTTGGACCTGTAATTACTAGTGAAGAAAAATTAATACCGAGATTAATATCTATAGGAACTACTATATCTTCATCTATTAAAGGATGTCTTGCAGATATTAAATTAATGAATTTATCATTATTTATTTTTGGTTCTATACCATTAAGTTTTATAGAATATTTAGCTTTTGCAAATATAAAATCTAATTTTCCTATAATTGTTACATCATGTTTTAATTCCAACAAAATAGGGAAAAGTAGTCTAGAAAGATTAAAAAGTATCTTTTCTATTTCTTTAAATTCACTTACTTTTAAGTTTGCAATTTCATTATTTAATTCAAAAATATTCATAGGTTCTATAAAAATAGTAGAACCGGCTTGAAGAAACATCATGAACAAAACCTTTTACCATAGCTCTATATTCCTCTTTTACAGGTATAACATAACGGTCATTTCTAATTGTAATTAAATTTTCTTGTATATATTTAGAGTATGTTCCAGAGTGAATAAAAGAATTTAACTTGTCCTTTATTGTCTCTTCTAATTTTTTTTGTTTTCTCCTTATATTTAGTAATTCATTTGAAGCATTATCTGCTATAGTATTTTCATCTATTATAGATTTTTCAATTTCAGATTGTATAGAAATATTTGTATAAAGACTAGAAAAATAATTATCTAAAATAGGAAATTCTAAAACATCAATTTCATCTTTTGTATAATAAGATTTTAGATTATTTGATATTTTTAAAATTCCGCATTACATCAAGTAAATTTTTTGTATTTAAACATCCATTACTAGCTAAAATTTTTTCAATATAAGTAAAATCTGCAATTTCTACAAAAGGAGGTAATCCAATTCTATTTATTAAACTAGTTCCCTCAGTAGTTTCTTTTAAAAGTGATAAAACAATTTCTTTGTTACATTCAGGCTGTATATTAATTGCTAAAGATTTTCCTATACTTGTAACACAATTATTAGATAAAATTTCTAATATATTACTAAATTCTAATTTTTTAATATATTTCATATTCATAATAAAACTAATTCCTTTCGTTTTTTATTAAAAGAAGATATAGTTATGAAAGTAACATTATT
>CATKFT010000213.1 GCA_949747745.1 uncultured Clostridia bacterium | reverse complement strand
TTTAATTATATATACATATATCAATACATTTTAATAATTTCTATATTGGTTTTTGTCTACCCTTTCATCTAGTTTTCTATCAAATTCTTCATTTTTATAAAACCAGTCTGTTTTTTTATCTACAGGATGTGCCATCCTATTTTTATCTACCAACATATTAAAAAATACTAGTATTGGTATTACCATTCCAACAAAAGATAAAAACGCTTTAGAATACTCTACAATTGTAGTTGTTCCACCGCATAATTCCCATTACTGTATTATATAAATCAACTCCAAAATATGCACCATATGATACTAGATATAAAATTGCTCCTGTTAATTTTCTTTTTGCAACTAATATTATAGATGGTATTGTAACAAATAATAGAATTACTTCCATATTCATATTTATTGGAACAATTCCTATATTTATTCCCATAGACGCAGTAAAAGCTACTATAATTCTAAAAATCCAAAACATTACCATAAATATTACTAATAAATAACTTCCTAAACTTCTCATTAGTTTCCCCCCTCTTAATATCTATATTTTAGCACATTTTTTTAGCATCCGCAATACTTATAAAAAAAAGGTAGATGTAAATTTAAAACTCACATCTACCTTTTATATATAGAATTTTTTATGCTACCAAAACTAATTTGATGCCCATCTTAATACTTTTATGTCTTTATATTTATTAAGAACTTCCCTATATTTTTGATATTCTTCTTCCCATAATAAATCTGGTACTTTATCAAATGCATTAAATACTTTTTCTGCTTGCATTAAAAATATAATTTGTTCTTGTGGGCTCAATTCTCCACTTCTTTTTGTATATATATATAAATCATCTAATATTTCGTTTGCTTTAATAAATGTCCAAAAATCTCTTACATTCATTCCTGCAAGTTTTATTTGCATTACTGCAAATGCTACAAGCGAAAATACAATAAATACTAAAATATACATTATTGTTACCATTTCCAATATAACCACCTTCTTTTGGATTTTTATGCCACTTTTCTTTCGCATAACCTTATTATAGCATATTGTTACAATAAATGCAAATTTATACAAATTCTTCCCATACAAGGTTTGCTAAGTCTAGCCCTTTATTTGTTAATTTTATATTATCATCTTCTACTTCTATAAGTTCTTTTTCTACTAATTTATTTAATTCTTTTCTAAATAAATATAGTGGATTTTCTATAAATTTTTGTTTGAATTTTTGTATAGATATTCCTTTTATTTGCCTTAATCCTAATAGCATATATTCTTTTTCTTTATCTAATTTGTTTTGTTTTTCATGTATTGTTACTAGTTTTCCTATATTTTTGCTTATGTCAATTTCTTTCATAGTTTCTATATATTTTCCATTTGATATACTTAGTACTTCTTTTTTTTCTTCTACTATTTTTTCCTCACTTAGAAAAAACTCTATATATTCTTTTATATTATGTGTGTTCGAATATCTTACATTATCTACATATGAGTGCGCTGCTACACCAAAACCTATATATTCCTCTTGTTTCCAACAATTCATGTTGTGTTTAGCTTCATAACCGTTTTTTAGCAAAATTTGATATTTCGTATTGAATATAGCCATTTTTTTCTAGTTTATTTTTTGTTTTCCAATACATCTTTCTTTCTTCATCATCTTCTAAAGGTTGAATTTCCTTATTTTGTACTAATTCATATAATTTTGTATTTTCTTCTAATATTAATGAATATATTGATATATGTTTTGGGCCTAAAGCAACTACTTTATCTATACTTTCTTCTAAAATGTTTATAGTTTGATTTGGTAATGCTAACATCAAATCTATATTTATATTTTTAAATCCTATTTTTCTTGCTAATGTATAACTTTCTATAAAATCCTCGTATGCATGAATTCTTCCTATTTGTTTTAATAAATTATTATCTGTACTTTGTAACCCCATACTAAGCCTGTTTATTCCTATTTTTTTATATGTTTCTAATTTTTCTTTAGTTACTGTTCCTGGATTTACTTCTATTGTAATTTCTGCATTTTCTTTTATGTTGTACACTTTTTTTATCATTTCAATAACATCTTCAATATATTTTGCTTCTATAAAAGATGGTGTTCCCCCTCCTATATAAACTGTTGTAATTTCTGCAAATTTGTACTCTTCCTTTTTCATATTTATTTCTCTTTTTAAAGCAATAATATATTTTTTTACTAAATCAGTTTTATTTGCATATGATATAAAATCACAATAATAACATTTTTTAGCACAAAATGGAATATGTATATAAATTCCTAATTCTTTTTTGTTCACCTAATTAATTTAACCAAACCTTTCTATAAAATTTTATATTTATACATCCATATTTACAATATTAATACAGTTTGTATAAATATTTTTTAGATACATTTTTTATTATTTCATTAATGTTCAAACTATAATTTTGTAATTCAATTCTAGTAATTAATATACTATCTTCATAATAGTATATTAATTACTTTCACATTTCTTTAGCTAATTTACATATTCTTTTTAACCTATGGTTTACTCCAGATTTTCCTATTGGTGTTGTAAGCATATTTCCTAATTCCACTAAACTTGCATCTGGATTTTTTAAACGTAAATTTGCCATTTCTTTTAAAGTTTCTGGTAATTCTTCAAATTTCTTGTTTTGTTTTAATAATTTTATTGCATTTATTTGGTTTACTGATGCATTTATTGTTTTATTCAGGTTTGCTGTTTCGCAGTTTACTATTCTATTAATATTATTTCTCGTTTCCCTTACTACTCGTATCTCTTCAAAATTCAGAACCGCTTTATTTGCTCCCATTAATGCAAGCATCTTAGATATTTCATCCGCTTCTTTTATATATATTCCATAGCTTTTTTTCCTTTCTAAAATTTTATTTTTTATACTAAACTCTGTTAAAATTTTAGAAATATATTTTGTATTTTCTAAAGTAGAAAATACTATTTCAAAATGATATTTGTTTTTAGGATTGTTTAGCGACCCTCCTCCTAAAAATGCTCCTCTTACTAATGCTTTAAAAAACTGTTCATCTTTTTTTATATCTATGTATTCTTCAATTAGTTTCATATCTTTTATAGCTTCTTTTTTAAATGTAATCATATATGTTTTTCCATGAAGTTTTATATCATAATCTATTTTCAAATTATTAAGTAATTTATTAAATCTGTTAATGTTATATTCATTTTCAGTTACATATTTTATTTTACTTTTTATCTCGCAAATATTGTTACTAAGCATATATCCGTGTAAATTCAGCCTTTACATTATCTTTATTTGCAAGATTATTAATTTTACTTAATTCTTCTTTTATATCCCTTGAAAAAGACATTATTTACCACCCTTTAAAATT